>JAUVBB010000169.1 GCA_030591445.1 Deltaproteobacteria bacterium
ATGTTCACCTGTTGCTCTCGCTGGATCGTTGTTCACCGGGGCAATTTTCTCGCAGGGTACACATCGGCTGGGTCAAGTGGCTCAATCGCCAGACCGGCCGGCTGGGAACCGCGATGGCCCATCGGCCGCGCGCCGTGATTTGCGATCCGGAAAGCTATGCCCTGGAACTGGTTTGCTATCTTCACAATCACCCGGTTCGCAGCGGCGCGGTGGAACGGGCTACGGATAGCCACTGGTCCAGTCATCGGGCCTACCTGGGTCTTGAGCCGGTCCCCGCATGCTTGGATATAAAAACTGTGCTACAGCGATTGTCACCCAAGCGGAAAACAGCCCAGAAGATTCTCGCCCGCGAAGTGGACCAAGCCCGGTATGAGTCTCGGAGATCGGAATTCACAAAGGAAGTGAGTCCCGCTTTGCTGCGTCGAGTGCGGAGAATATTGGGTCGTAAAGTTCGAGTAAGTTATGCCGTACTTGGCCCGGAGAGTTTCGTGCGGGACTTGTACGGTCATACGCCACCCACCGAAACCAGGACGCGTGACTTGCCCGCTACCATGGCGGACCTGCTGCGGTCTGTTGCCGCTGTATTGGGCAAGGATGAGTCACAGGTCGAAGGGAAAGGCCGCGGTTTAGACCAGCAAGCAAGACGAATTGCAGTCTGGATCTGGTGTGAGTTGATGGGTCGCGCCCAGTCAAAATTGGCAAATCGCCTTGGCGTCCGGCCATCCGCCGTCTGTCAGTTGCTCAAGAGAATGCGACAACGCCGCTTTGGCCAAGGGCCAGAAGCCCAGCTCATCGAAGGTGTCGTCAAACGCTTACAGACCCTTACTCTGCCCTCGATCGCCTGAGGGCCAAACAGAGGACGGCGGTCAATCACAAAGAACAAGCGGTGAAGGTGGCGGCCCCGGTGGCGGTCATGGTGCTGCAGCAGGTATTGGAATAGCGGCCGCTGGGGGTATAGGGCTGCAAGCGGTAGTCTCTGCCGACTTCAAAATTATTGTCCCAGTAGGTCTGGCCGTCCACCGTATAGGAGATGGCAAAACGCAGTGCCGCCGGGTCGGCGAAGTTGGCCGTCCCGAAACCCCATTGCTCGATGCCATGTGGATTGGGACCTTCGACGTAGAAGGCATCCGTGGTGCCATATGTGGCCCAATCGTCTTCTGTGTAATGGACTTGCACCTGCTTGTGATAGGCAATATTGCGGACATCAATAAGACCGCTGAAATACGAATCGCAGGCGCGCGCCTTGTATACCAACAAGGGCCAAGCAGTAAGCAAGCTGCCGTCGTCGCGGCCCAAACGGTAATTGTTGCCGCCGCCGCCATTGTTGTCCCAGTAGGTTTGACCATTTACCGTATAACGAACCGCTATCTCCACCTCTGGAGTGTGGGTCATGATCTCATCCACGCCACCCCACAGTTCACAGCCCTCACCGATTGGCCCAATATAAGAAAGCGGAACATCCACCCAACTGCCATCACCCTCATTACGATGCACCACCACCTCTTTGTGGTAATCGAGATTCTGCACCTGAACCAGGTAGTCTAATTTGTGAAAGGTGCCGTACCCATAATAGAGATGGCTGTGCGCCCGCAAGAGCTTGACCGGTTCCACGCAGACATTGCTCAAAGATTGCGACTGCTGTTCGAGTTGTTCATCGACCGGCTGACCGCAGCCAACCGCGAATATTACCAAAAGGGAAAGTGCAAATCCTGTCACAATTTTCATCATTATCTCTCTCCTGTCAGCATGATTGAACCAATATTATCAGTAACTCACAAGAGGGATACTAAGGATAATTGACTAGAAAACAAGCAAATTATGATCTTCTCCAAAACTTCGGGGATGGTGATGTGGTTTTATCGTGTTTGGCGTTTGGCTGGTTCTACGGCGGTAATAGACCGGTTCCAAGACCCAAAGAACGGTGCCGACCGAGAACCAATTGGCCTATTTGTTCGCATAACGGTCGTGTGCGTCTCTTACTTCTGCTACTCGTGTTGTTCCTGCTTTGATCTTTGTTTTTGTCTTCATGGTCTATCTCCTGATATTTGATTATTCCTACACTGTAAAATTATTGAATAACCTCTGTCTCGATCTATTACTAATACGAGTGAGATGACCAAATCGTTTCAGAGCGTATGTTTGCCATCCTCTTGGAAAGTGCTAGCCACAGACCAACAGTTGTAAAGGTATTCCCAGAGTCGTTACAGTCTGTAAGAATTTGTAAAAACTACGTAACAACGTAAAATAAAACATGAAATAACAATATTATCTTAGAGTCGTGACAGTCGTTAATGTCACAACTGTACCGGATTAGCCTAGCTGGGCAGGAGGGGACGGAGGTTGTCTATCTTGTTGTTTTCATGGGTATTGCCATACCCCCGTCCCTCAGTTACCGTCCCTCAGTTACCTGTGGCGGATGTACCTTCGATACCATTTTCCGGAGGAGGCCTACCTAGAACGACTACGGCAAACCACTTCGGCGGGGCAGTTAGGGTTCCCGTGATTCGGCTAGTAGTTTGGCCATTTTGATCTGATCTTCGGCCAGGCTCAGCGCGTTGTCTGTGGCTAGCATGCCGTTACATAGGTAGGTGTTGGAATCCGTTTGTTCGCAGGATATTTTCTGGGCCGGATCGCCATCGAAGCAGATGAGCGAGCCCTGTTGTTCAACACAGTCCAGTGCCTCGACTTTGACCGATCCCCGGGTGAGGCTTCCGGACAGGGTCAATGCGCCCAATAGAACGAACAAGCCAAGCAGAGTGATCCAAATGATTCTTGCTTTCATGGCTCTCCTCCCGGCGACTTCTGGTTTGACTTCTCGATCGGATTCAGAGCAATACCCGTGCCAAGCGGGACGTGGTTTTCAACTGGTCGAAATATTGGGATTTACTCTCTGACACTGGTCTGCCGATTCGGCGTTTATCGCCAAGGTGCTTGGCTAATATGTCTGGTTTTGGGCCCAAGGGCAGCTCAAATTTATGTGATGATTTTGCAACAGGGGTGGGGGTAGCGGGAATTTTATCAACACCGACCATCGACATTCGCTGGGTGTCCAATGCTTGCGGTGGCGAAAATTGATACAAAAACATATGGGTGTACTTCGAGAAGGGACTTGGCATGAGCTTTGCTACCCATTATAAGTGCTCAAGGGAGGCATAATGACAGATGGTACGATGATTGATGAGGGCAGGGTTTATGAGGTACGAAAATCTACTCGCGGTTTGATAGCCTTGGTCTGCTTGCTGGGTGTGGTGTTTTGCGGGCGAAGTTCGGTTGGTGCTCATGAAAATGACCAGCGATTTTCAAAGTTGGATCTTACTTTGGCGCCGGTCAATCCGGCGGTAGGGAAAAATCAGGTCATACCCTATCGTTCTCCGAAGCTGGCCCTGGCCCTGTCATTGGGTACGACCGTGACCCTGCTGGGTCTTGGTTACTATTTCGCGGAAAATAGCGCAGACTTTCCCAACATTGGTTTCGGGATGATATTTGCCGGGGTCGTGTTCGGACCCTCGGCCGGACATATGTATACCGGAGACTGGCGCCGAGTGGCGGGCTGGTCAGCCGGGCGTCTGGGCGCGGCGCTGATTGGCGTCAGAGGGTTTTTCATGGCCGTGTCTGCCGAACCGGGGTGGTGTTGTGATGACCGGGATTTTGCCCAAACCACAGCAAGAATTGTTATCGGTGTAGGCGTTGTTGCTTGGGCGGTATTGTCGACATGGGAAATGGTCGACACTTACCAGAGTGCAAAAAGATTCAATGAATCAATAGCGACCCAGTTTCACGTCTCGCCCTATCTCATTCCTTCGGCGCCTGGCCATGGCGGCCAGAGTTCGCTGGCGGCGGGCTTGGTTTTTTCTGGGACGATGTGAGAAGGTAGGCAGATTGAACTATTTCGCTATGGTCTTCGTACTTGACGTTCCTGCCTAAGCCTGATTTCCACTTTGGGTTGGGGCTTTAGTGACGGCGTCTCAGCGCCAAGAATATGCCCAAGAGCAACACTAGTAACGAGCTTCGGGGGTTATTGTCTGTGGCGCAGCCGCAACCGGAACCGGCTGCGTAGGCCGAATCAATGCATTCTCCCGACTCGCATTGCTGATCTAGCGGACAGACGGCATTTTCATCGGTGGTCCCGTCGCAATCGTCGTCTGTTCCGTTACATATCGAATCGTCCTGGGCTGGAACATTTGGTACACAGGAATCCACGACTTGACTGTCGACGCAAGTGCTGGTGCCGGAGGCGCTGCAGGCGCCGGCCCCGCACTGGGTTGGTTGGGACACAAAGTCTTCGTCTGTCTCCGCGTCGCAGTCGTTGTCGATGCCATCACAGCTGGTGTCGTCGGAGGCAGGATCGCCGGGCTGGCAAGAGTCTTGTTCCTGGCCCTCGATACAGGTGCTGGTGCCGGTGGCCGCGCAAGCGCCCTGACCACAGTTTGTCGATTGCGAGACGTAATCCTCGTCGGCCAGCCCATCGCAGTCGTCGTCGATAAGGTCGCAAGTGGCGTCGTCCAGAGCGGGGTCGCCGGTTGTACACGAGTCTTGCTCTTGACCGCCGATGCAGGTTGTGGTCCCAAGCGCGGCACAGGCGCCCGTTCCGCAGCTAGTTTGCCGAGGCAGGTAATCGTCGTCGACTACTGCGTCACAGTCGTCATCGATACCGTCGCAGGTGGCGTCGTCCAGGGCGGGTTCACCTGGAATACAGGAATTTTGCTCCTGGCCGGCTACACATGTGGTGACGCCGCTTGAGGCACAGGGCCCGGTTCCACAGGTGGTTTGCCGGGGCAGATAATCCTGGTCATTGGTTCCGTTGCAGTCGTCGTCAATACCGTTGCAGCTGGCATCGTCCGGGGCCGGGGTGCCGGGTACACATGAGTCTTTCTCCTGGCCGGTAACACACGAGCTGCTGCCCACGGCCGCGCAGGCGCCTAGTCCGCAGGTGGTTGCGGAGGCAGTATAATCTTCGTCTGCTTGTCCGCTGCAGTCGTCGTCTACTCCATCACAGCTGGCATCGTCCTGGGCGGGCATACCCGGTACGCACGAATCTTGCACTTGTCCGTCGACGCAGGAGCGAAGCCCGCTCGCCTCGCAGGCACCTACTCCGCAGGTGGTTGCCTGCGGGGCATAATCCTGATCGTCCTCCCCGTCGCAATCATCGTCTACACCATCGCAGCTAAAATCGTCTGGGGCCGGGGTGCCGGGCACACACGAGTCTTGTTCCTGGCCGGCTAGGCACGAGGAGCTTCCCAGGGCGGCGCAGGCGCCTACTCCGCAAGTGGTTTGTGAGGCGGTATAATCTTCGTCGGCTTCTCCGTCGCAGTTGTCGTCTATCCCATCGCAGGACGGATCGTCGGCGCTGATCTGCTGACCGGGTTGGCAGTCGGTCTCCACCCCCGCGGTGCAAGAGGAGGGAATATTGTTGGTCCGGCAATAACCCATCCCACAGCTGTCATCAGACAGGTAGCCGTCATCGGCAACCCCGTTGCAGTCATCGTCGATTGCGTCGCAGTTGTCATCGGTGGGGTCCGGGATACATTCGGTGACCACGGTAAGTGATTCGAGAATCGGGCTCACGCTGTCGCTTGTCGTGTGGAGGAACACCTCTATCTCGAGGTAACGACCCGGGGGCACTCCCATGGCCTGGCCGTTGCCGACCCCCACCCAGGTAGACCAGGTGCTCAGGTCATGGCTGGTTCGCGCGCGAACCTCGATCAGAGTCTCGTTGCTAACCAGCTCTTCCCAGGAAATCGCGTCCCAGTCTACATTGTCGACCTGGGAGTCGAATTGGGTGGTCCAGGTTCCCGAGCGTAGCAGGGAGCTGCGCATGGAATATCCCGACATCTCCGAATAGGTGTAGGGGCTGTTTCCGCAGGTAGGGTAGGAGCCCACCACCGCCAGGTCGCTGGACTGTAGCTGGGTGATGGTTCCGTTGCCGGAGTGTGAGCCCGGACAGGCGTGCGCGACGTAGTTGGGCCCGCCCCCGCCATAGTTTACCGTCCAGATCGAACCGTTGGTGGTGTAGCCCACCCCCACCGCGGCGGTGCCCACCTGGGCGTAGTCGAGCAAATCTCCGGTGACGCCGTCGAGCTTGACCACATAGGAGCTGGCGGTGGTCCAGGATCCACAGTTGGCGTTGAAGACCACCCAGACGTCGCCGTTGTTGTCGATGGCTACCCCGCGTCCGCCGGCGTCACTGCCCAGTTCAGCACTGACATCGATGCGCCGGATGATGCCATTGCCTTCGGTGATGGTGCATTCGGTGGCGCCGCCAGGACACTGGTAATTGCCGTCGATCCAGAGGACGGAGGGTTCGCACCACATGCCGCCCCACAGGTTTCCAGACGAGTCGACCGCGAAGCCGTAGAGGTTGCTGACGATGCTGCCCAGGTTCCAGCGTTGTTCCAACTCGCCGGTGTAAGCGTTAAATCGCTCGATCGCGTGACCGCCTAACCAACTGGTGGAGGAGAACATGGTGCCGAAAGGACTCATGGCGATCCCGTAGGATCCGATGTTGCTGCTGGTGCTGATCATCACGGCCATGGTTTCCGGATTCACCAGCTTCCATTGAAAGGCGCCACCGTACAATTCGGAAGAGGAGACCCAGATGTCGCCCTGCCGGTTGACCGACACCCCACGCACGGTAGCACCTACCCAAGGCCCCGGGGTAACCGTTCCGGTTTCGGCGTCGACTTTCATCACCTGGGCACGCCCGTCTCCGGATTCGTTGCCGCGCATGCCCACCCAGCAGTTGAAATCTAAATCGATGGCCACCCGGGAAGGATTGTCGCCGACCGCCACCACCTGGAGCACCAGCCCGGAGCTTGGGTCGATCTGCGCGACGGTGTCGGACGCCGAGTTGGCTACCCACAGGAAGGGGGTTTCGATTTGAGAGAGGTTTAGCTGCAGCTGATCGGCAACGTCGGTGTAGTTGACGTTGATTGTCACGCCCAAACCAAAATCATCCGAACTGGTCCAGGTCTGGCTGACCGTTCGGGCGCCAGCCCCGCCAGTGCTTGCCAGCAACATCGCCAGCGATGCCAGGGCCAAGCCCAACGGCCGAATGGATGCGAAGATTGCCTTTGGAAAAGTGCGCATCATAAGATCTCCTTAAAGCGGGTCCAATGAGGGGGTCGCCTACGATCCGAATAGGCAACTCGTATTGTCGATTACCTGCTTGAAACAAGGCAGAATTTTCGATTATAAGAAAGGCCCTGTCAAGGTAGCAAATTTCGTGGTGGCGGCGTGAGTCGTGCCAGGAGGAGGACCCAAACATGAAAGCGGTGGCTGAAATCCAGGTGATTCCTATTGGCGTGGGCGTGTCCGTGCGTAAAGAGGTGCAGCGGGCCCACGAGATTATCAAGGCATCGGGGCTCAAGGTGCAACTGCACGCTTACGGTACCAATGTAGAGGGTGAGATCGACGATATCTTTGCCGCTATCAAGCAGGTGCACGAGACCTTGCACGGCGATGGCACGGTGGCGCGGCTTTCAACGGCCATCAAGTTAGGCACCCGCACGGACAAAGAGCCCAGCCTCGATAATAAATTGTTTTAGCGATGGTAGACTTGCCGTCGATGGCCAATCTTGATGACTAGGATTTTGATCTGCTGGTCGCGAATGTCGCAGATGATTCGGTAGTCCTTGGCAATGCGAAATCGATACAAGCCGCGATAGTCGCCGCCGTGTAGCGGTTCTGCTTGGGAAAGGCTGCGCGGATCATCGGCGACTGCTACCACTTCGGTCAGGTAGCGCCAGATCCGATCGGCAATTGGTTTGCTTAGCTTCTTGATTTGGCGTTGTGCCGAGAGCGAATATTCAATCGTCCATTTCATCGATGATTTGTCTCATGTCGTCGTTGCCAATGCTTGGCTCGTTGCGCTCAAGTACTTGGATGGCGTCGTAGTAATCCTCGAGATCTTCCAGATGACGAATGATGGCTTCGCGCGCATAGTAGGTCTTGGTTCGACCGGTTCTTTTAGCCACCCTGGTCAAGCGTTGACTGAGCTCTTTTGGGAGCCTGATTGCCAAAGTTTCTGTTTCAGCCATTTGCGCTTCCTCCATAATAGAATACAAGTATAACATTGTAATACGTGTAATACAATATGGATAAACAATTTATATATCAGTCTGTTGTATAGATTTGTCGGCCAGGGTCTAGGCTTTTGCTATCAGTTTGCGGATACCATCGGGGAAGATCACGATGATTTTGCCGCCGGGTTTGAGGCCGCGGACGATGCCGGTGCCGAATTTGGGGTGGGCGATGACCGTGCCCAGGGGGTAGGCCTGGGTGGGCAGGTAGGGGACGGGGTTGTCCATGTTTACCTCGCGGGAGGCTTCTTCCCACATGGGGTCTTTTTTCAAGGGGGGCGGGGGGGCCCAAGTGCCGGTGTTTTTGTTGTCCATGAGCTTTCCTTAGGGGCGGCCTTTTAATGAGGCCAAGGTGACCAGGGTGCCGGCGTCGCGGACCATGGGAGTTTTTTCGGGGATGTTTGCGGGCAGTTCGGCGATGACGTCTTCGGGGCGGGAGACCATCCACATGTCGTTGGGGATCTCGCGGCCGGGGTGGATGAGGACCTTGGCGCCCAGGACGGCGCGGTGGCCGATGCAAGAGGCCATGAAACTTTTGCCGGTGCCGGCGCGCTTACCCTGGTGCATGACTTTGATGTCGCCGACGAACTTGGCGTCTAGCAGACTGCACCAGCCGTGTAGAAAGACGTCGCGGCCGATGACGGCCATTTGGGTTTTCAGGTTGCCCAGGGTGGAGCCGGGATAACAGAGGGTGGAGACCAAAAAGAAATTTTCGGTCAGGTAACAGTCGGCGCCGACTACGCTGCCGGAGACGACCGCGTGGTCGGAGACGATGACATTGTCGCCGATGAGAGTGTTGCGAATGCAGGCGCCGGCGCCGATTTTTACGTTGTCGCCGATGATGGAGAATTCGACGTGGGCGGTGGGGTGGATGTCGCAGTTCTTGCCGATGACGTTCATGCCCGAGAAAAATTTCCACTTGTTGAAAGACATCTTGCGCATGACCGCCCAGATGGCGCGCAGGGCCGAGCGCAGTTTGTGGTGGCGCAGGTGCTCGTTCCAGGCGATGCCCAGGGAGAGTTGGGTGAGGCCGAGCAAGTGAACCCAGTGGGCCACGTGACAACAGACGGTGGAGGTGAAGGCGTATTTGAAATTGCGTTCGCTCTGATCCAATACCGGCATGCGCACGGCGCGAACCACTTCGCGCATTTGCACTACCAGGGGCGGACAGCGTTCGGCGAGAGCGGCGCGTACTTGGGCGGGGTCGGCGGGCAAATCGCCGTCGGGCACCAGCCACAAGTCATAGACGGCGCGGGGGCGGTTGCCGGTCCAGTCATCCAGAGTCAGGTCCTGTAAGGCCAAGGTGTGCTCGACCGAGACGCAGCGGGCCAGGGCCAGGGCGGCGCCTTTGCTCTTGGTCTCTTTTACGGTCTTTAGAAAGTCGGCCAGGGCTTTTTCGGAAAAATAGATGTAGTCGGGGGCCAACACACAGGGGCGCTCGGTGGCTTGGTCGGGGCTGTCGATGCGCACCAGTTCGAGGCCGGCGGCTTTGCAGGCGCGGGCTTGGGTCTCGGCCAGGGTTTCTAGCATGATCTGGGCTTCGGCGATGTCGTCACCGAAGGGATGGATTTTGTTGCCGCTGCGATAGATATAGGCCTTCATGGTTCGATCTCCAGGGGATGCCAATCGGGCAACGCCTCTGCCAAGGGCAGAAGCTTGCCGTCGTGATAAACGTGGGGCTCGCCGGGGCGGGCGCTTAGGGGTACTTTGATCACGCCTTCTTCGGGGCGCATGACAATCATGGTGCGGTTGGGGATGGTGCGGCCGGGCAGGAAAATGGCACGGGTGCCCAGCATGCATTCGTGGCCGGCGCAACTGCCCAAGAGCCAGCGGCCGGTGGGTACTTCCTGACCGTCGATGACCACCGAGACTTTCTCTTCGATGGGCTCGTCCCAGAGCATGACCCCGGAGGTGATAAAGACCCGCTGGCCAAGCATGGAGTTACGCAGCATGAAACTGGCCAGAGTGGATTCGGGGTAGAAAGTGCTACCGATGAAATACGAGTCGTTGAGACTATGGCAGTGATGGCCAACCACGCAGCGCTGGAACTTGGTGAAGTCGGAGATCTCGACATCATCGCCGATGATGGAGTCGCGCACGCTGGTGAAGGGGCCCATTTTTACCCGATCGCCCAGGATAGAACCTTCGATGTGGGCACTGGGGTGAATGTTGCAGCCTTGGCCGATAACACTACGCCGGGCGGCAATGCGATAGGGATTCTTGCCCCGGGAGCGCCAGGCTTGCTTCCAGCTGGGTTGATCTTGCCAGTACTCCTGCAGGCGAACCCAGGGGAGTTGATGATTCAGCCAAACCAGATGGGCCCAATGGCGCACGTCAGCGGCGATGAGCAGACTGCGAGGCAGATCCAGCGTTTGCCGAGGTGGGCCGGGGCGGGATTGGGGCATGACCTCGACCTGCTCGCCGGGCTTGAGCACAATCTTCTGACAGCGCTCGGCAAGAAAGCCGCGTAGCTGGGGCCAGCTCATCCCGCGCGGGATTTCCAAACCGCTTAGGTAAAAGAGGTCAAACAAGACGGCTTCGTCGTCTTCGTCTACCGCTTGTAAGGGCCGGTTGTATGCCGTCAAGGGCGAGTGGGCCAGGGCCAGGCGGGTGGACTTTTTTTGGCCGCGGCTGGCTTGTAAAAACTCGTGCAGACAGCTGCGGGTCAAAAAGAGGGTGTCGGGTAGAATGAGAAAATCGCCTTTGAGGGGCAGATCGTCCGAGACTACGGCCTTGTCCAAAGTGACCGCGGCTGACTGCAGGGCGCCTGCTACGGCCGCGGTCATGGTCTCGCCGCCCAGCAGGCTTTCGCCGACCGGATCGCCAAAGGGGGCGATGCGGGTTTGGGTGTCGATGCGATAGGCTTTCATGTTTCGTTGACCATTCGTTCCGGTTGACCGGTGGCTTCGAGCACGCTCAACCACAGGGTGCCCTCGGGATCGATTTGCTTGCGTTGCTCGATGGCCGAGGCGATGGGTACGTGCACGTACTGGTTGTTCCAGCGGCCGATGAGCAGGCCGGTTTTTCCGGCCATGCCGGCGTGGACGGCTTGTTGGCCCAGAAAGACGCAAAAAATGCAGTCGTTGGGATTGGCGGGCACCGAGCGGATGATGTAGCTGGGGTCGATGTACTTGACCGTGATGCCGACTTGTTGCTGCTTGAAATGGGCCAGAATGCGCTGTTTGAGAAAGACGCCGATGTCGCCCAGTTTCTGATTGCCCGAGGGGTCACAGGCCGCGTCCTGGGCCAGTAAATCTTGGCCGGCGCCTTCGGCAACTACGATGACGGCGTGATGGCGGTGTTTTAGGCGTTTTTGCAGGGCGGCGAATAGACCCTTAGGGCCTTCGAGTTCGAAAGGGACTTCGGGCACCAGGACGAAGTTGGCATCGCCCTGGGCCAGGGCGGCGTTGGCGGCCACGAATCCGGCGTGGCGGCCCATCAGTTTGACAATGCCGATGCCGTTCAAGGCGCCTTCGGCCTCGGTGTGCGCGCAGCGGATGGGCTCGACGGCTTCGGAGACAGCGGTGTCGAAGCCGAAGGTGCGCGAGACCAGGTTGATGTCGTTGTCGATGGTTTTGGGAATGCCCACCACCGAGATATTTGCGCCCCGACGCTGGATTTCTTGGTAGATGGCCAGGGCGCCGCGCAGAGTGCCGTCGCCGCCGATGGTGAACAGGAGTTGAATCTTGTTTTTCTCCAAGGTGTCGACCATGGTCTCGACCGGCTGCGGGCCGCGCGAGCTGCCCAGAAAAGTGCCGCCGTCTTCATGGATGCGGCGCACCCGGTTGGAGTCGAGGTCGACCATGGGCCAGCCCTCCACCGGGTTCAGGCCCGCGTAGCCGTAGCGGATGCCTTTGATGTTATGCACCCCGTAGTTGAAAGTCAGCTCGTGCACGATCGAACGAATGACGTCGTTGAGCCCCGGGCACAGGCCGCCGGCGGTAACAATGCCTACGGTCAGTTCCTTGGGGTCGAAGTAAATCTTCTCGCGCGGGCCGCCTTCTTCAAAACTGATCACCCGGCGACGGGTGGCAATGCGGCGCGCCAGGCGCTTTTCGTCGGCGTCGTACAAAACCCGCTCGTGATTGGAAGTAAACTGGCGGTAGCGCACCGGGCTGGCAATGGTGCATGCACCTAGCTGGTCGATCTTGGTGGGGAAGTCGACATCAATCTTCACGGAGTGCAAGGTCATGCTGAGGCTCCTGTGTCCGCGGAGGAAAGCACCACTCTGGGGGCCTGGGGGTCTGCGCGGGTAATGATTTCGTAATGGATGGTTTGGGCCCAAGAGGCCATTTGCTCGGCGGTGATTTGCTCTTCTTGCTGTCGGCCGAGCAAGACTACTTCGTCTTCTAGTTGTACCTCCGGGATGTCGGTGACATCGACCATGCACAGGTTCATGCACACCCGGCCGCGGATTTGCGCGCGAGCGCCATGGATCAGCACGTGGCCCCGGTTGGACAAGAGCCGGTCATAGCCGTTGGCATAGCCCACCGGCAAAATGGCCAGGCGGGTCACGCGGGTGGTGCGGTAGCTGCAGCCATAGCCGATATAGACGCCGGCGGCGACTTGCTTGACCTGGGCCACCCGGGTTTTCCAGGTCATGGCCGGCTGGAGATGCAAGGGGTCTTGGCCTTTTTGCTGGGCCGAGAGATAGGTCTCTTTAGACGGCCATAGCCCGTACATGCCGATGCCTACCCGCACCATGGCGAAGTAGGTCTCGGGAAACAAAATAGCGGCGGCACTGCAGGCGGTGTGCGGCAGGGCTACTGCAAAACCACGGGCGCGCAGTTGGGCCAGTAGTTTTCTGAAACGGTCGAGCTGGTCGCGGGCATAGTCGTGTTCGGTGGTGTCTTCGATGTTGGCATAGTGGGTGTGGGCGCCTTGCAAAACCAGGTTGTCGTCGTCGGCCAGCAGATCGGCCACCGCGGGAAGATCGGTTTCGGGCAGACCCAGGCGATAGGTGCCGGTCTCCAGCTTCAGGTGCAAATAGGCCTTTTGGCCGGTCTGGGCGGCGGCGCGGGCGGCGGCTTCGACGGTCTCCAGGCTAGATACGGTCAGCTGCACGTTTAGCTGCAAGGCTTCGGCCAGGTCGGCCTGGGGCACGTAGCCCAGGGTTAAGATGGGCGCTTCGATGCCGGCTTGGCGTAAGGCGGCGGCTTCGCCCAAATTGAAAACACCCAGCCAATCGGCGCCGGCGCCCAAGGCGATTTGGGCCACCTCTTGCCGGCCATGGCCGTAGCCCTCGCCCTTGACCACGGCCATGAGCTTACATTCGTCCGGCAGCAATTGGCGAAACTTGCGCAGGTTGCAAGAGATGGCAGCTGCGTCTACTTCGATCCAGGATAAGGAACTGGGCATCTTACTCCTCCGACCGAGATCGAATCATAGACCCGGCGTGCGATCAAGAACCGAAGATTGTTGGCGTCGTAATAAGATGCCTATACGAACAAAATAGTCATCCCCGAAATGTTTCGAGACTGTCGATAAATGGAAAAACAGCATAGAAACCTCTCGTCATCCCCGAAAAGTTTCTGTCGGGGATCTCGTGAACAACCTGACAATACAGTATGTTAGAGAAACCTGGGTCCCCGACAAAAACGACTCGGGGATGAC
>JAUVBB010000283.1 GCA_030591445.1 Deltaproteobacteria bacterium
CAACCAATGAAAAACCATTTGAACGATGTTTTTCTTTATGGGCAGGTTAGCAGTCCAAAAGCCAGGTCTTTTTTATCGCCTGGGTTAGCCACCATGCTTATCCAACCACCACTTGTCTGGCTCCAACCCATAAGATCATAGCCATTGGTGGTGTCCGATTTTTTCCAAACATTCCATCTTGTAAGGTTGTTGCTGTCCATGGTTACCCACATGGCGAACCAATAGGTACCAGCGCCGAGACTTATCGGTGTGTTTAGATTTACCACAACGTCTTGCCCGGCAATGAACAATTGTGAATCGCTGGGGGACAATGACACCAGCTTAAGGGGTGCAGCTCCATGCACTGGAACGCCACTGGGTTCGCCGCCGGAATTGCCGTAAATGGCGAAATTAATCTTTGAAGCATTCGCATAGGTGCCACCGTTGACATACGATCCAGTCCAAATCGTGGTAATGCTAGTCGTGCCACTCAAAGTAAAATCGTCGGCAGCAAAAACGTCATGCTGGTCATAGGCGGTCTCAAAATCCTGGGCAAGAAAAGAACCGACATCGGGAGTAGTGGGCTGGTATCGAATCGTGGTACAGCCACTCTGGCATTCCGCGGTGCTGCCGGAGTCAATACATGCCTTTGGGGCACACGAGGTGCCAACGATAAAATCGTTGCAGCCATCGGCGCCGAGCTCACAAGTTTCTGGCACAGTGCCGTTACATTGGGCGCCTACGGTGGGGCATTCGTCTACGCAGACGCAGGTGGCGACGTCGCTGACCATTTCGCATTTGGGGGAGGGTTCGGCGCAGGTGGCGGAGATTTCGAGGTTGTGGCAGCCGTCGTCGCCCATGACGCAGTTTTCGGGGGTTTCGCCGTTGCAGGACCAGCCGAGGGGGTCGCATTCGTTGACGCAGATGCAGGTGGCGGTGTCGTCGACCATTTCGCATTTTGGAGAGGGTTCTTCGCAGGTGATGTTGTCGACCCAGTCGTTGCAGCCGTCGTCGTTGTTAAGGACGCAGTCTTGGGTGATGATCTCGGTGACGTCGCATTGGGTGGAGTCGACGGGTTCGCATTCGTGGGTGCAGGGTTCGACACAGCGGGAGTCCCAACAGTCTTGGCCACTGCTGGGGCAATTGGTCAGGGCGGTCCAGTCGTTGCAGCCGTCGCCGCCGACGCGGCAAATTTGGATGTCGGTGGCGGTGTCGTTGCACTGGGTGGCATCCAGGGTTTCGCATTCGTTGGCACAGGTCGTATAACAGCCAGGGCCGTCGTTGATGTCGTAGCAGGACAGGCTATCTACGGTGCAGTCGGTGGTCAGGATCCAGGCCCAGCAGCCGTCGGCGCCTAGAGCACAGGTCTGGACCAAATCGAGGTGGCAGCGGGTGGCGGCGACGACGAAACAGCTGTCGCCGCAAGGGTCGTAGCAGCCGCCGACGCCGCTTGCGTCGGAGCAAATTTGGCCGTTATCGCTGCAGTCTACGGTGGCGCCCCAATCGTTACAACCGTCGTCGCCCACGACACAAGCCCGATACTTGTTGCCATCGCAAAGGACGGCGTCGGCTTCTGTACACTCGTGGGTACAGGGCTCGTAACAGCTGGCGGTGCCGCTGGTGTCGGAGCAAATTTGATCGCTGTCGGTGCAATTGGCGTCATCTACCCAGTAGGTACAATTGTCATCGAGCAGGGTACAGATCTGGATGGTGCTGCCACTGCACTGGGAGGCGCCTTCTTCACAGTTATTGTTACAATCCTCTTTGCAGATGGCGGGTTCGGCCAGATCGTCACAGACTTTTTCATCGGCGGCACAGTCTTGGCCGTCTTGCCAGAAGAGACAGTCGTCGTCATCGCTGGTGCAGGTCTGGATGATCTCGCCTTGGCATTGGGTGTCGTCGATGACGGTGCAATCAAGATCGCAGGTGCAGGTGCTGGCGTCGTCGGCGGTTTGGCAAGTCTGGTGCTCACCGCAGGTGGTGGTGCTGGTCCAGGCCAAGCAAGCGTCGGCGTCTAATAGGCACGACTCGATGGCGTCGTTGCTAGAGCTACAGCGAAGGGCGCCATCGGTGGTGCATGGATTGTCAATGGTGTCGCAGTCGACACCGGAGCTGCCTCCGCAACTGAAAGAGGCAAAGGCCAGCAGGAGGAGCGCAGCTGGTACAGCGGCTACGGAGGGTAAATTTCTTGTTCGCATTTTGATTCTCCTCTTACTTACCATTGTTTGGCTACCGAGACATAGTCGAAGCGCAGCCATATGTCGTCGATGTGATTCAGGTGCAGACCGGCGGAGCCGTCGGTGCTGATTTTGTCGGCCGAGAAGAACAGGGCGTATTCGCCGTAAAGCGCGCGACAGGCCAAGGTCTCTTTGGAGCCGTCTAGGTAATCGGCTTTCTGGAAATCTTCCCAGGAGACGTTGAAGTAGGCATCGACCAGGGCGACGACATATTCGCTATCGTCCGGGGCAGTCACTCCGTAAGAGCCGCCCCATTCCGGGTCTTTGAACAAATTGCGGGCCGGGCGCACCGAAGAAGATTGAACATCGCCTTGCTCTTCGGTGGGCGTCTGGCACCACTGGCTGTAGAAGTTGTTCTTTTGCAACACACCTACTTGGATGTAAGTCGTGCTGCCTTCGGTTAAATTCTCGCCCTGAATGGACAGACCGACCGACCAATGTCGTTCGGCGCACTCGGTTCCGGTTAGCAAGGAGACGGTTCCGGGATTGCCCAAGCCCAGCACGCCCAGAGGGGCCACCGAGAAAGGTACCAACTGACCGCGGTAGCTGCCGTCTTCGTTGTAGGCGGCAAAGCGATCCGAGCCCAGCAGGGACTGGAAGCGTTCGGTGTCGGTCATGGTGTGCAATCCGTCGGCCAGATTAGAGCGGTCGGAAAGCTGCAAGAGGTGTTCTTTGAGACTCAACTCGGTGTGCCGGGGGTCGGCCGGCTGGCCGGCGATGTTTCCGGCCGAGACGATGGAATCGAGTTGGGTGATAACACTGTCGAGTTCGCCGGGGCTGCGGGCCATAAGCACCTGATGGCGCATAGCGTCGGCCTCTACCTTGGGAATTTGCATCTCGTAGATAACCCCGCGCAAGGCCAGGTAGGTCATTCGCTGGGCCAGGCGCATCTTGCGGCGATAGGTCTCGATCTTTCCTTGGTAGTCTTGCTTGGTGCCTTCCCAGAGGTCGTTCCAGACATCGTCATAAATCGAAGCCCGTTCGCGGTCCTGCTCACCGGCAATCCGGTGGTGGGCTTCGGCAATCAAACGGGCGGCTTCGCTCTTGGCGTTGCGCATTTGCAAGATGGAGTGAGCCAGGTCGAGCTTGGCTTTCTCTACCCGCCGGGCTTCGGTATTGGCGCCAATCAAGCTCATTTCGGCGTCATTGAAACACTTGGCGTCGGCTACCTTTTTCTCGATTGCGGCAATGTAGTTATCATGTTGCTCCTGGATCATATTGATGCCCAGCAACTGGTCCTGACCATCCAGAATGGGGCCGGCAATCATGTCAAAGCAGGTGCCGGAAGTGGCGCCGAGAGTGTGGGGAGGGGTCTTGCCCAACTTGGCGCCCAGAAATACCGACCCGATACTGATGATGCCGGAACCAATGGCGGCCAGGCCACGGCTGGTGGCGGTGTAGGTATTGATTTGCTCGGTGATATCGTCGAGCTGTTCGGTCACCGCGGTGGTCATCTCCAGAGCCTGGTCGTCGATGGTGCACTTCCAAAGCGCTTTCTGGTAGGTCTCGGTGTAATCGGACAGGGCGCTGACACCAACATCCACGTCTTTGGCGGCCGAGCGCGCGGCCAGGGCCAATTCGCCAATGGTGCCTTGGTAACAATCTGGGCTATTGAGCGCCGGATCATCGCCGACGAAGCGATCCAAACCTCTTTGCTTGCCAAAAAATCCCTGACAGCGCTTGCGGGAATCCAAGAAGGCTTTCTCGTCTTCCGGCTGGGCATGGGTATAATTTTTCAAATTGTAGAGGTCCTGCAACTTGCAGGTTTTTTCCGGGTCATCTTTGGTCTTGGCGCACTCTTCGTGGTCAACAATGGCCTCGACGATGCCCGGATCGATGGCTTTCCACCAGCCCTCGGCATCTTCGGGCAGTTCGTCGATCAGGGTTCGACTGTAGAATTTCTTGGTGGTCTGCTTGATGCTATCGATCCAGTCGTTGACGTAGTCGGCGCTCATATCGGTTTTGCTGCCCATGGCCGTGCTCACACCACTCATGACACAAAGTTGGTAGCCCACATCATCAGTGCTGAGCTTGTTCATCAAGGCCGTCTCGTCGAATACGCAGGCGGGATTGGATTGATTGGTGAAGCAATCGGCCGCTTGCAAATCGGGCCAGAGGCTTTCGTCGAAAACCTGATCGGCGCGCAATCCGTATGGGTTACCGCACAAATTGAGGATTTTCTCGCCATAGATGCGGGCAATCTCGGTGGTGCGGTCTGGCACCAGGGCTTCAACGTCCGCTTGCAACTGCCTTTCTAGCAGCAAGGTCCAGGCGTCATCGGCTTCGGCTTTCGCGGTCACGGCCTTGTCCACCGCGTCGACGGCAAAGTGATCCAAAATAAACGAGGAGATGGCGGCAAAGCGCAATCCGGGCGAATCGGTGGTGGTCAAGCCACGGTAAAGCGGCAGGTCCTCTTCTCCGATACCCAGCGGATTCTCGCCGGCCTGCAAGGCGCGCCATTCGGCCAGCAGTTTTCGCAATGATTTTTCGAATTGGGCGCGTGATTTCAGCCAAAGTTCATCCCAGGCCGGCTCACCGGCCGCGGCAGCTCGCTGGTAGAGTAATTGCGAAAGCGGTAAAACCACGGCGGCATAACGCAAGGTCTGGCCCACCGATTCGGGCACTGTCCAGCCCTCGAAACGGGCCAAATGCATGATTTGAGTAGCCGCTTCCACCTGGGCGCGCAGGCCCTCGACCATCACCACCGGGATACCCAGTGCCTGGGTAATGTCCAGGTTCATGTTGGCCGGATCAAAATCTACGCCGCGATAGTCGGGTTGGTTGAGACTCTCGGGACTAAAGTGCAGCAAGCGCCCAGCCACGGCCGGATGCAAGAGCAAATTCCAGCCGGCAATCGAAGCCACCAGCGCGCTGTCCAGACCGTTTAGGTCCATGCTGCCCATGTAACGATCGGATTGCTGGGTGGCCTCGCGAGCCACAAAGGTATGCACCTGAATCCATTGTTGGACGGCGCGCAGAGCCATGCGCGCGCCATCGACATCGGTGACGACCCAATGAATGTGATCGGGCACGCCCCGGCGCTCAACTGCCTGCATACCGATTCCCACCGCCCGTACCACCATGGGCGCGTCGATGCACTGGGGCATCTCTTCGGCTTGGCAATCGCCATCGACGCCACAACCGGAAAGCTCGTTGAGACAGGCGGCGTCTTGGCCCACCGGGACCGGCGGACCATCGTGAAAGAGGGTCAAGTCGGCCAGACAATCAGGCAAGAGCTGGCGGGCCGTCAAACCGGAAGCGCGGCTGCCATGGGTAAACAAGGGGGTGGCGGTCGGCCGCGGGTTGACGTCTTCACAATTGA
Organism: Deltaproteobacteria bacterium; assembly: GCA_030591445.1. Lineage (GTDB taxonomy): Bacteria > Myxococcota > B64-G9 > B64-G9 > B64-G9 > JAUVBB01. Next base: position 5,539 of record JAUVBB010000283.1, read on the forward strand.
GGTCGCCACTGAGATTTAGGTTTTCAGCCAGGGCAGCGGCAAACTCGACCGAGCCCAAGCTGTTGGTGGCATGGTTGTAACACAGGGCCCCTTGGATGCTTGCGGTAAAACTGCCGCCGATACCGGTAAAATCCGGCGAGGAGACAAAGCAGGCATTGACATCCGCTTCCCATGGCAGCGCGTCCAGGTAACGATCGGCCACCGGCGAAAAGCCGGGCACTTCGTCACTGCCCAGAGCGGGCGGCACTTCGCCGTCGGGCAACTCCCCTACTTTGTTAAATGCAAATTCCCAGCCTACCTGGTGGCGTTCATCGACCAGCATGGACGGAGCGTAGGTAAGGCCCATGCCGCCGATGTCCATGCGCAGGGCACCGTGCAAAGCATCATCGATCGAGCTCATGGCGCCGCGGGCAGTCACGCTCACCTCGGTGGTGGTGGGATCGACGACCTCGGCGCCGCCGAGATAGAGGCGAAGAGAGAGATCTTCGGGGCCCGCCATGGCATCGAAGCTACCATCGGCGCGCAGCATAAAGATCCAGTTTGCCGGCAAGACGCCGGCCGGGTCATTGAATACCACCGTGCCATCACCGTAGATGAAAAGATCGACCGGCAGGTTGAGCATGTGAAAATCGGCGTCTAGTTGAGTGGTGACGTAGGCTTCTTCCGTCTCCAGCACGGCGGTGGTGTTTTGCAACCAAATTTGGCCCGTGTAAACACCAGGATTGATGGGCGTGATCATGGGCGCTTCTTCCCGCTGCAAACCGATCACCTCGACCTGGTTGCGGAACAGCACGTCCAACTTCCAAGAATCACGCGTCACGCCGGGGGTTTTTTCGATGCGCATCGTAAGCTTGGTTTCGCTGCCCTGCGCCAACTCGGCCAGTGTGCACTCGCTGACGAATTCATCTTCACATTTCACCTTCAGGCCTCGACTGGCCACCAGGCGTACCTCGGTCAGATCACTCTGCATGGCGCGAATGACTATCTCGCGGGTTTTTTCCAACTCCCAGCTAAACACCGGGATGTACCCAGGCGAGACCATCATCTGGCTGGCCACCGAAGTTCGAACCCCACCAATTGACTCGGTGTCAGTCTCTTCTCGGCAATAGCCAAAATAGTCGCACCAGCCATCACAATCCGAGTGTTCCAAACACTCGTAACTGCACAAGCCCCGATCGCAGTGCGAGCCGCAAGGGCACTGTACGTTTTGGCGGCACTCGGTATATTGGGTCAACAAAGCGGTGTCTTTGACGCAGGTATAGCCGGTCACCTCGACCTGGCCGCCGTCAATGCCCGCGTCGGACCCAGCGTCGGTGCCGGCATCAGTGCCAGCGTCGGTCGCGGAACTGCCGCCGCCACAGGCCGACCAGAGAAATGCCGAAAACAACATCAGCTTCACAATATGTTTCATTGTCTTGTCTCCTCGGTCCTACTGCACTTCAAAAGCGCCACGATCCACAGTACCGACCGTGCGGGGATTGTCGTCTAAATCCAGCGGTCCGATTTCATCGGTATCGCCGTCGCCATCCATGTCGTTCCAGTCCGTGGTTCGACTGGCGTTGCTACCCGTGTTTTTACATGGCGACCCCGCGCTCAGGCGAACCCCATCGGCCTCAAAAGCCGGGTCAGTGGCCAAGGTGTTACCATCACAAGTACAATTGGCCGGGCAACCACCTTCGATGGTCGTGAAATAAACGGTCGCTCTCTGCGAGTTAGAGCAACCGCCATTGCCGCCGGTCAATTGAGTGAAGTAACCGGTGCCGCCGGTATTGCCCCAGAAAATAGAGTTATAAATGAAATAGTCGCCGTAGGAGACAAAAGCGCCGCCCCCATGGTATTCGCCACTGGCAGAATTGGCTACCAAAGTAGAGTTGAATAGCCACAGATCGGCGCCTGCGATATAAATGCCTCCGCCCATGCCACCAGAGGCACTATTGCCCAGAAAAAGGCAGTTGTTATACACCGAGCCGTCAGTGGCTGGGTTGTCGGATGTATAGCCGGAGTAGACCCATACCGCGCCGCCTGAACCGTCGTGATGCTCTCCAAACGCTACCGTGCTTTTGGCTGAGTTGCCGTTGAACAAGCAGTTGGTCGCCCAAACTCGGCTAAGGTAGTTTGCGATAGCGCCACCACCGCCGGCGTATTCTCCACTGCCGACGATGCTGGCCGCGTTGCTATCGAAGGTGGAGTTTTTGATTCTGGCAGTAGCACTCCGATTGAAAATGGCGCCGCCCAGGCCATAAAAAGAGGGCCAGGTTTCGTTGTTGCAAGCGGCGTTGCCGTCATTGAAGGTCGCTGAGTTGCCGGTAAAGGCACAGTCATCAACGGTTATGGTTGCTTCCAGGTTCATGATGGCGCCGCCGGTGCCTTCGTAAAAACCGAAATCGTCTATGCAATAGCCAATCTGATCGGTGTCGAGAACCACGTTGTTCTCGAAAGTACAGCCGGTAAAGACGGTCACCGATCCGGAGTCTTGGCGGAAGGCGCCGCCGTTGCTTGAGGTGTTATCCACGAATAGGCAGTTGCTAATGTCAGCCGAAGCGCCGCTGGTAATATTGATGGCCCCGCCGCCATTCGCCTGGCCAGTGCTCATGGTGGTTACCGTGTTGCCCCGAAATTCACAGTCGGAAATTTCGAGGGGGCTGGTACTGCCGCCAAGAACCAGGGCCCCACCGGCATTGCCGGCGCTATTGTCGATAAATGTGCAATTCCTGAAAGCAGCGCCCACTCCGGGCGAACGAATGTAGACCGCGCCGCCATAACCCCCATTCCCGCCGACCCAATTGCCTTCGAAAGTACAGTTTTCAATAACCGGTACCGAGAAGTCTTCGGCCAAGATGGCACCACCCAGGGCAGCATTGCCGTTGGTAAATCGGCAGTTGTTCACCCAGACAAAGTGGTTCTCCCGCACCAACAGACCAGTGCCGCCATATTTGTCGTTGCCGCTGCTCATTATGTTGTTGTAGCCGGCGGTGGCGGTGAGGCCATCGATGATCGATGGCGAGCCGCTAATGAGAACATGGTAGGAGTTATTTTGATTGCCATTGGTCAAGTCATCATCGTAGGTGATATCGCCGCTGAGAACCGTCTCATAGAGCGCGGGATCCCGGGTCTCAAAAGTGTGGGCGCCCTTGGCGGGTTCGAAGCCGCCATAGAGCGCGACCCCGCCCGGCAGCACAAATGAATCGCTTTTGTCGGCCAGCTGACTTGGCCGATAGGTGCCCGCGGCCACCCAAACTTGGGTAAAGGGTTCGGCCTCGGCCAGGGCATCGCGCAGGTCGTCGTAGGCGTGAATCCAGGTGGTGCCGTCACGGTTACCACCAGCCGCCGCGTTGACGTAGATGATGCGGAACTGTTCCAAAAGCCAAACCATTTCGTCGGCGCCCATGTCGACCGTGGCCAGGGCATCGCCGTCGCCGTCGTAAATGCGCTCTTCGCCTTCCAGGTCTTGGAGCAGATCGACCGGCACCATGGTATTGTCGCCTTGATCGATGAGCGGAGAATTGATCCACAAGCGTAAATCGCCAATGCTGGCATCTACGAAAATCGGGTTGCGATCCATGTTGCCGGTCTCGTCGTCGGTGCAACCGGATGCCACGGTACAGCCGCCTTCTACGTCAGAATAGGCCACCGAGCTAAGCGCACCGGACTCGTTGGCAATCTCGTCGGGAGCATCGAAGTACATAATACTGTTGGCTACCACTACATTCGCTTCGTTCACATTGGCCAGGGCGCCGCCGGAGGTACCGGCACTGTTGCCAGAGAAGGTACAATTGGTCACCTGCACCGCGGCATTATCGTTGTGCAAGCCGCCACCTGATGTGACTGCAGCGTTGTCGGCAAAGACGCAATTGGCATAGCGGGCGTCACTGTCGATACCGTTGTGGGCGCCGGCGCCCAAATCGGCGGCGTTGTCCTTGAATAAGGTAGAGATGATCGCTATTTGGCTGTGGCGCATGTCGATGCCGCCACCAAAGCCCTGGGCGGTGTTGTTCTCAAAGAGACAGTGGCTCAGTTCGCTGTTGCTTTCTAGACCATAGA
>JAUVBB010000126.1 GCA_030591445.1 Deltaproteobacteria bacterium
ACGAAGATGGCATCCAGATCGTGCTGCCGGCTTATTATGCCGGTGACGATCATGTAATCTTGCTGGACGTGATGGTCTCGGGCCCGGGCAAGCTGGCCGATGTGCAGGTGCGCTACAAGGATCTGGTCCACCTGCGCAATGCCGTGGCCCAGGCCAGCATCGCCCTGCCCGCCGGCCGGCGCGCCGACGGTCCCCTGGAGGCCAATGTGCAGAAAAACTTGTTGGCCTTCCGGCTATCGGAAGATCTACTGCAAGCTGCCCAGAATTTATCGCAAGAAAACGCCCCGGCCGCGCTGGCCCTTCTGCAAAAAAGCGCGCAAAGAATCGAAGCGCTACGCGCGCTGGCGCCGGCCTTTCGGGATGATCCCGAACTAAAGCGCGACGCCAAGCTGATAGCCGAATACCAGCAAGTGCTCACCGATCACGCCCGCTGGTGGGGCAATACCCGTATGCGCAATCACCTGGTATGGTCTTTGGCCTATGCCGGCAAAGTGAAACTTCCGCCCGGCCAGCCTCGCTGAGCCTGGGCGGCCAGTAACATATACTAGCAGCCAGAGGAGGAAAAACCATGAGCCTTATTGCTTGGCAGGGGAGAATTGTGTCCGCCGTCATCCTGTTAGCCGCATCAATGGCGCAGGCCGATGACAAGAAGAACGGCACCGTGCGGGTGCCGCTTTCTCATTACCAGCAGATATACCAGAAAGCCCACCTGCCTCCGGACAAAGCAGTGCCGCCGCCGGTGGCCTATTCGCTATCGCAGGCAGAAGTAAAGGTCACGGTTAGCGACCAGCCGGGCCAGCCGGCACAGATCGAAGCCGCCCTGACCGTCCACGTCCTGAGCGAAGACTGGCTGGCGGTCCCCATCTTGCCGGCGGGCACGCCGGTGACTTCGGCAACTTTGGGAAATAAAGCGCTGGCGCTGACCCTGCTGGCAGGCGATCTGGTTTGGTCCACCAAGGGCAAGGGCACCCATCAACTGAAGATACTCTACACGGCGCCGGTAACCGAGGCAGCTAGGGGCAAGGCCTTGTTGATCCCTTTGCCCCCGGCCGCGGCCATACGATTTTCCGCCGCTATTGCCGGCCAAGGTCTGACGGTCTCGGCGGTCCCGACCAGCGGGATTAACGTAAGCGAAAGCAATGGCCTCACCCAGGTGACGGCTTCCGTCCCCCGCACCAACAGCCTGCGCCTGGCCTATGCCCTAGCCAGCGGGCTGCCGGCGCTGATTACGGGCGCCGACTATCGAGGTCGTTTGCAAGGCGCGGTGGTTCGCTGGCAAGCGACGGTGGATGTGCGCGTGCAAAGTGCCGATCCGGTTACCTTGCCGCTGTTGGCCAATAGCGTAGCTCTGTCCCAGGTAAGCGTGGACGGGCGCCCGGCGGTGGTAGAGGAAAAGCAAGGCCACTTACACGTGCAAATACGTGGGGCCGGCCGGCACCGGGTCAAGCTGGAGTTCGAAACCCAGGTGCAAGAGAACGAGGGCCCGACCGCAACCAGCTTGTGGCTACCACGGCCACCGGTTTCCTCTTTTCGGCTGGATTTGCCGGGCAAAAAAGAGATAGATGTGGCGCCGGCGGCCGGCATAGAAATCCGCCGAGCGGGCGGGCGCACCTTGGCCAGCATTCATCTGCCCCCCACCGATTCGGCAACTTTTTCCTGGTCGGAAGCCTTGCCCGACGGCATCACCGAAAAGCTGCGGGCCAATGCCGAAGTAGTGCACGTGGTCCGAGCCGAAGAGGGCGTGTTGAAAATAGAGGCGCTGGCGGCCTTCCAGGTGACCCGTGGCGCCACCAACGTTTTGCGCGCTCATCTGCCCCTGACAGTGGTGGTCAACCAGGTACTTGGTGCCGGAGTCACCGACTGGCAGGTTGGCAAAAACAAGCAACAACAAGAACTCACCATCTACTTGGACCGGGATATACGCAGCGACTATCGCTTGACCGTAGCCTACGAGCTACTGGTCGGCAACAAAGAACCTGAATCGCCGCCGGTCACCATTCCGCTGCTGGCCATGGGCGGGGTCCATCGCCAGCGAGGCATGGTGGCGCTCTTGAGTGGAACCGAGCTATCCATGCGACCGCAGAAAACGGTCAAGATGACCAAGGTTGGTGAAAACCAGCTGCCCAGCTGGGTTCGCGAAGGAATCTCGCAGACCGTGGCTCACACTTACAAGTATGTCGACCTGGATGCCGCGCTTGCCGCCCAGCTGGCGCCGCCTGAACGCCGACAAGGAAAATTCGACGCCACCATCGACACCCTTTTCTCGGTAGGAGACGGAGTGATGAAAGCCCTGGCTTCGGTCGAAATTGCCATCAAGTCCGGAAAGCTCATGGATCTCGATCTGACCCTACCCACGGACATTAACTTGATCAGCGTAAACGCCCCTTCCTTGCGCGATCATCAAGTGATCGGCGAGGAAGGCGGTAGCCGGACCCTGCAGCTGATGTTTACCAAAGAGCTGCAAGGCGCCTTGCGCATCGAAATCGCCTTCGAGCGGGTCCTGGGCGGTAGCCAGCAGAAGCTGGCGGTTCCCGCCATCCACATTCCGGGCGCGGACATGGAGCAAGGCCGGCTGGCAGTCGAGGCTCTAACCGCGGTGGATATTCAGCCGGCCGCGGCCATGCGGGTCTTGCCCATCGATGTCCAGGACTTGCCCCGCCAGCTGACCCTGCGCACCACCAACCCCATTCTGCTGGCGTACAAGTACGTCCATGCCTTACCGCCCTTCCATTTGGAGTTGGAGATCAAACATCACGCCGAAATGCAGGTGCAGGTGGCCGCCATCGACCGAGCCACCTATCAAACCCTGGTCACCAGGCACGGACTAACGCTTACCCGCGTGGTCTCCCAAATCCGCAACCGGCGCAAGCAATTTCTCAAAATCGCCTTGCCCCCGGACTCGGAGCTTTGGTCGGCCATGCTTGCCGGCCAACCAGTCAAACCCGCCCAGGGCGCCAAAAAAAAACGAGGTACTGGTGCCCCTGTTGAAATCAGCCACCGCCTTCCCGGTGGAAATTGTTTATGCCGTAAGCATCCCGACCCTGGGATTTACCGGCACCCTGGAAGCCGCGCTGCCAGTGCCCGACATCGTCGAGACCCAGAGCGAATGGGATCTGTTCTTGCCCACCAGCGTGGCTTACGGCCAGCTAGACAGCGATATGACCGTCACTCTCGCGGGCGAAGACAGCTTAGTGCAAGACCAACTCGCCGCCGGCCCCCTGGCCCAGGCGGTCGATGAACGGGCCGGCAAAAGCCTGGCCCCGGAAGGACATAGCGGCGTTCTGCCCTTACGCATCGAAGTTCCCAAGCGCGGCATCCACTTTCGCCTAGAGAAACTCTTTGCCAACCAGGGCGACAAAGGCGCCCGCCTCAGCGTCCGCTACCACACCCAAGGCGCCCGCACCACCGGCACCTGGCTGGCGGTCTTGGCGGTCCTGGCCTTGGCCGCCTTGGCCCTGACCCGTTCTTTGCGCTCGGCCGGACCATGGGCCCTGCTGGGCGCCGCCATGCTAGCCGCCTCGGTCCTCTTTCTGGGCGCCGACCTGCTCTGGGTGCTTGGCGCCACCGGCACCGCCGCATCGCTGCTCGCCATTAAATCCTTCCTGCCCGGCACCAGCGCACCAGAGGCTTGATGCTTAGCGCGGCCTCGTGCTAGGTAATAGCAGTTGGGGGAAGACGCTGAATTGTGGAGGATCGGATCATGCGCTGGAATCGGAGTGTTCGTTTACTAGTCGTCCTGACGCTGTATATCCTGGGCATGAACTGTGAGTGTGACAGTGGCGGTGGCGTGGAACAGGCGGCGCCCAAGGTCGAATCCCACCATGTGGGGGACACCGAGACCACCCCGACCGCGGACCAGTATACCGCCACGGCCGAAAATGGCGAGATTACAGTCGACTTCGGGCCGGTGGATATCGAAACCCAGGAGCACAAGTATTTGTTTCTGCGCAATACCGGATTGAGCGAACTGAAGGTATTCTCTGGCCAGATGGAAGAGGGATCCAGCAGCGACTATGTGGTGGCCTGCCGGACGACGGGGATTTTTCAGACTTGCCCCAGCGCCACCGATGCCGCCTTGATAGTGCCGGCCGGATCAGACCTGGTGCTACAGCTGACCTACCAACCCATGGATAAGGGTACCGACCAAGGCCGCTTCATTGTGCAAAGCAATGCCTCCGATCACGGCACGCTGGTGATTGACATTCAGGGAGAGGGCGTCACGCCCCAGATCCAGGTCTGCTATACCGACTGCGAAGGCGACCAGGATGGCGCCGACTGCACTGGCGCCGCCGAGGTCTGTTCCGATCAGCTGGCCGCCGAGGATCTGTATATGGCCTTCGGTTCGGCGGACATGGCCACCGCGGTGCGCCGGCATGTGACCATCACCAATCTGGGCGAATGGCCGCTGCAGATTTCCGGCCTGAATTTCGCCAATGGCGACTTCAACCAGTTCCAGCTGGACAAGAACGATCAAGACCTGCCCGGGATTCTGGAAGCCACCCAGAGCGCCGAGATCTTCCTGGTGTACGATCCGGGCACCGGTGGCGATCATAGCTGCGATTTCTTGGTGATCTCGAACGACGTCAACGACAAGGAAATTCGCATCCGGCTCAGTGGCCAAGGCCTGGCTCCCCGGGTCTGCCCCGATCCCCTGTTGGTCGATTTCGGCAATGTGCCCACTGGCGAAAGTCTGGTCAAGAGTTTCAGCGTGACCAATTGCGGCCTGCTAGACTTGAACTTCGAAAACGTGCAAATGAACGGCGACTCCAGCGGCGATTTCTCGCTGGTCAACATCCCTGGCTTTCCGGTGGTGCTGACCCCTGGCCAGGCCCAAGCAGTCGAGGTGGAATACCATCCCAGCGACAAGGGCTCGGACCACGGCGGGGTAGATCTTTACTCCGACGATCCGGCCTCGCACCCGACTTCTCACCTGACCGGCACCGTCACCCTGCAGGGCACCTCGTATCCGCGCGCCTGTGATATCCAGGCCGTGCCGCCGGGGGTGCAATTCGGCGGCGTGATCGAAGGCGGCAGCCAAACCTATGATCTGGTCATTGCCAACCAAGGCAACGACACTTGCACCTTGAACGATGTGCAAATCACCCAGAACTCGGCCGACAACGAGTTCGCCATCATCGAGGCCCCGGCGCCCAACACCGATTTCGAGCCCGGTGACACCCTGCCGGTGCGCTTGTCTTATATGCCCACCGCCTTGGGTATCGACACCGGGGTGCTCACCATTTTCGGCAACGACAATGATCAAGCCGAAATACCGGTAGAGCTCAACGGCCAAGGCGTGGACGACTCGGCCTGCGATCTGGAAGTCGATCCCACCCGGCTCACCTTCCTGGGCAAGGTCAACACCAGTCAAAAATTGAGCGTACTGCTGCGCAACCGCGGCCAGCAGCCCTGTACCGTCTCCGACCTGGAGTTGGTCCAAAGCCTGGTCCAGCCCGGTGACTTGAGCCTGAGCTCGGCGCCGGCCGCACCCTTTACCGTTCCCGGCCAGGGCAGCGTGCAATTAGAAGTGACTTTCGCCCCCACCCGGCCCGGCGAGCACTGGAGCTACCTGCGCTTTACTACTGACGATCCTGATTTGCGCGTGGGCCTGTTTTGCATCCCGCCGCCGGTATACGGCCAGGCTTGTATCACCATCCGCGGCGAGGCTGTCGAAGCCACCATCGCCGCCGTGCCCGCCGAGCTTGATTTTGGCCTGGTTACGGTGGGCTGTGCCTCCCCCGAGTTAAAGGTAACGCTGTACAACCTGGGCGGCATCGAGCTCAACGTCTCCGACATCTACTTGGAGCACCCGGCTGGACCCTACCAGATTCGTCAGGCACCGGTGCTGCCCCACATCATCCCCCCGGGCGCCAGCGTAGAGCTTCGTCTGCGCTATGTGCCGATCACCAAAGCCGTGCATCCTTCTACTTTGTTCATTGCCTCCGACGCCTCCAATGATCCGCTGCTGGCCATACCGCTGCACGGGGAAGGCACGGACACCTTCGCCCAAATCGACTTGTTCAGTCAACCGGATCGGGTCAAGTCCGATGTGATGTTTGTGGTCGACAACTCGGGCTCCATGAGCGACAAGCAAGACGCCTTGGCTGGCAATTTCGATGCCTTCATCCGCCACGCCACCACCCTGGATGTAGATTTCCAGATTGGGGTGGTAACCACCGAGGTCAACGATTCCGATAGCAACGTGGGCACCCCGGCGCGCGACATCGAACCCGGGGTCCTGGTCAACGCACCGGGCCGGCCGAAAATCTTGACCAACTCTACCCCGGATTTAATCAATGCCTTCAAGGACAATGTGACCGTAGGCCCCTGTTGCTCCGACTAACAAGAAGCCGGGCTGGAAGCCGCCTGGACGGCACTGAGCCCGGGATATATCGATGACCCGACCAGGAATGAGCCTTTCTTGCGTGACGACGCCAAGCTCTACATGATCTTCCTCAGCGACGAGGAGGACCAATCGGCCGGCAACCCTGATTTCTATGTGGACTTTTTCTCATCCATCAAAGGCTACCGCAACACCGAGCGCATGGCGGCTTCGGCCATCGTGGGCGACAATCCCAACGGTTGCGGCACCGCCGATAGCGGTAAGCGCTATATCGAGGTGGCCAACCGCACCGGTGGCATGTTCATCTCCATTTGCACCGCCAATTGGGCCCAAGCTTTACAAAGCCTGGGAATCGACGCCTTTGCCGCCATCCGCGAATTCCCGCTGACCCGCCCGGCCGATGCCGGTACTATCACCGTCAAGGTCAACGGCGTAAACGTGCCCAAGGCCAGCTGCAACGATTGCGACTCTTGCGCCGATGGCTGGGTTTATTATCCCGAGTCCAATACCATTTGTTTTGGCGCCAGCTATGTTCCCGACCGCGGCGAAAACATCGAAGTCACCTACACCGCCGAGTGCATCGCCCCGTAATAATGCGATCGTAAATAGACAAGTCATCCCCGAAACGTTTCTGTCGGGGACCCAGGGGGCCTAGGCAAATGGAAAGATTCGATCGGAAAACCAGACCCAAGCCGGTACGCTTGCGCGCATGCTGGCCATCAATTTCGATCGTGCTCGCTGCCGGGTTGCTGGCCGCGCCTTCGTGTCAACAAAAGGAGACCCGGCAGGCGCCACCGGCAGCAACGCCCAAAAACGAAAGTCCGGCGGAACCAGCCTTTATGCCCCAGGTAGCGGGCCAGTTCTATCCCGCCTCGGCCCCAGAGCTAAGAAAGATGATCCAGGGCTACCTGGCGCAAGCCCGCGAGAAAAACCAGACCCTGGCCGGCGACTTGCTGGGCCTCATCGTGCCCCATGCCGGCTATCCTTACTCGGGGCCCGTCGCTGCCCATGCCTTTGCCCTGCTGAGCGAGAGTAAGATCCGGCGGGTGGTTGTGCTCGCTCCGGCCCACCGGCGAGCCTATCCGGTACCGGCTCTGCTCGATGCGCGCGCCTATCGCACGCCGCTGGGCGAAATTCCCATCGATCGAGAGGCAGTTCGCCAATTGGCTGCTACCGGCGCGGCCCGCATCGACGCCTCGGCCTTTGCCCAGGAGCACGCGCTGGAAGTAGAACTGCCTTTTTTACAAGTCACCTTGGCCGACTTTCGCCTGCTGCCCATCATGATTTCGCGGGCCAATCCGGCCGCCATCAAGAAGCTGGCCGCCGCCCTTCATCGGCTCTTTCCCGCCCCCGACACCTTGTTCGTAGCCAGTACCGATCTGTCCCATGATTTTTTATACCCGGTCGCCCAAGCCATGGATCAAAACGCGCTGCGGCTCATCAGCGAACTCAATCCAGAAGGACTGCTAGCGGCCTACCAAAGATTTGCCCAGTCCGAAAAGAAAATTCGGCTGGGCCAAAACGGCCGGCCAGAACCCGATTGCGCGCAACTCTGCGGGCTGGGCCCGGTACTGACCTTGTTGTATCTGCAACGGCATTTCGGCGCGGCCCAAGTCAAGGTGCTCGACGCGCGCAATTCAGGCGACATCAGCGGTGATCGCAAAGGTCGTATTGTGGGCTACGCAGCACTGGCTATGGCGCTGGCAGCAGACCGAAAAAAACCCACTGCCGCCAAAGAAGATTTTCTGGGCAGGGATGAAAAACAAGCTCTGCTCAGACTGGCCCGCACTACCTTGACTGCTTACTTGGAAAAGGGAGAACGCAAAGATTTTTCTCCCCGGCTGCCCAAACTGAACCAACCCGGCGCCGCCTTCGTTACCTTGAAAAAAGACGGCCAGCTGCGGGGCTGCATTGGCTACCTGGAGCCGGTCTCGCCCTTATGGCAAATGATTCGCGATCGCGCCATCGATGCGGCGGTGCACGATTCCCGTTTTCGCCCGGTCAAAAAGCATGAGCTTAGCCAGCTCAGCATCGAAATATCGGTGCTCTCGCCGCGGGTAAGCGTCAAAAATCCCTTGACTGAGATTGTGATTGGCCGCGATGGCGTCTGGCTGGAACTCAACGGCCGGCGCGGCGTTTTCTTGCCCCAGGTACCCGTCGAACAAGGCTGGCAAACGGTGGAAGAATACCTCGATCATCTTTGTCGCAAGGCCCACGTGCCCCAGCCCGGCTGCTGGCGCGCGGATGAGGCCCAGCTCATGCGCTTTAGCGCCCTGGTCTTTTCCGAGCTAGAGTAAGAGTTTTCAGCCCTGGCAATGTTCTTCGGCCAGTTCGATAGGCAAAGCCATGTCCAGGCCGGCCCCCGTTTTTTGGCCAATCTCGACCTGGGCGCCCAAGCGGACCGCGCTCTCACGAACCAGCGCCAGACCCAGACCCAAGCCCTGCCAGTTTTCTTGGCGGGCCGGCGAACCCAAAGAGGTCTGCAACTGTGCGCGCAATCGCTCGGTCAGGCCCGAACCGGTATCAGAGACAAAGAAGCGCAAGTGCCGGATGCCGCTTTCGGCATCCTCATGGCTTTTGCCGCCCAGACAGATCGAACCTTGGCTGGTGAATTTCACGGCGTTGGCAGTGAGTTCTTTCATGATCCGCAGCAACAAGCGGCGGGGCAAGCGAATGCGGGCGGGCAAGGTCTCGGCCTTGATCTCAATGCGCAGCCCTTGCCGCTGGGCGGCCTCGCTAAATGGCGCCGAGACTTCCAGAAACAATTCCGCGGGAGAAAACCAGTCGGCATCGAGAGTGAGGACATCGGCGCACAAGCGCTGGAACTCCACAAACGCGTCGATGCGCTCTAGCAGTCTTTGGGCCGAGTCATAAATCATTTGCAAGTGTTTGGCTTGGGTAGGGTCGAGGGCCCCGACATCCTGGATAATCATGCTGCTAAATCCAATGATGGGATTTAAATAGGTTTTTAGATCGTGCCCTAGCTGGGCGACAAACTTCGCATGCGAGGTTTGTTCATTTTCCATGATCTTTCCCCTTGCCGGCCCCATCGGATTGCGATCTCTTCTTACCCAGGTACCAGACAAAACCACCAACCAGGATCGAGGCACCCAGCAGAATCCACACCCCGGTCATATAGGAGCTAAACAGGGAACGCAAGTCTTCCCAATTGGCCCCTACCGCGTAGCCGGCTCCCAACAGCAAGAGATTCCAGGCCAAGGCCGACAAGAACGCATACCAGAGCACCGGCGCCAACTTCATCCGCGAAGCACCGGCGGCCACGAAAAAGAATGCACGGATGCCGGGCAGAAAACGGTTAATCAGGATGTAGGCGGCGCCATGGCGCTCGAATCGCTCGATGAGCATGTCGTACTTCTCCCGGGTCAAAAGATGAAAACCCGGGCTCGTTTTCTCGGAAGGCAGGCGATGTACCCGGCGGCTCAGCCAACGGCCAATGCCATAGTCCAGCCCGGCGCCGACCAAGGACCCGGCGGTCACCAAGGCCATGGCAAAGGGAAAGGTCCAAGTTCCGGTGACCACCAGCCAGGCCCCGAACAAGGTGACCACATCACCCGGGAAGGGTGGAAAGATATATTCAATCAGGGAGGAGAAAAATAGAACACCTGCGCCCAGGCCGTGTGCGTGTTGTTGAACGTAGTCCAGCAGAGCCTGGACCAGATCGCCTTGTTCCATGCCAGTACCTGGGGCAGGTGTGAGCCCCGAGACGATCTACAAATCGTCGGCGCGAACGGTGGAGCGCTTGTTGGCTTTGCAGCGTTTGATGGCCTTGTCCAACAGACCGTAGACTTCGGCGCTCAAGGCCTGGGGCAGATCTCCGGAAGTCATCATCTTCTTGGATTTGAGATAATCTTTTACCTTGCTGACTACTACCAATACTTCTTTCTTAGCTGCCATGTGATTCCCCTTTCGTGCGGACCACTCTCGTGAGCCCATTTGTCAGGAAGTACGTTTTTAGTAAGCAGGGACGCTAGCATCGGCAATTGAGCAATGCAAACAAAAAAAGTAAGATCATCCATCCGCCCGCGATCGCGCGATCACCGCCTCGGCGCGGGCCGGAAGTACGCCCAGTTCGTAGGCGAAATCAAGCACGGTATAACGGGCTCGGATTTCCCGCGCGCCCCGCAGCGCGCGGCGCAAATGATCGCGATCTAGACCGAGAGCCGAGACCGTGGTTGGCGCGCCCGCCGATTGCAAAATCTCGCGCACCCGGGCAGCCGGCCGCAACGACTCGCGCAAGGATTGCCAAAGTCCATCCCAGCCCTGCCGTATCGAATCCAGGTGCCGAGCCAGTTGCACTCCCCATAGCTGCTTGGCCATGAACTCGTCGTAAACCAACTGGGCATGGGCACCGTGCCGAGCCGCTATCTGTTCGCGTAAATCAGCGGGCGGGGCCGCTTGATCCGAAAGTCGCGCCCAATCAATTTGCGCAGGACGCAAATCTTGCAACTCCTCATAGAGCGCGGCCATCACCATGGTCGCCACCCCGACCTGGGCGCCATGCCAACCCTCTACCCGGCCTTCCTGCTCGGCCTGCATGTCCCAGAAATGACTAATGAGGTGCTCGCCCCCGGAGGCCGGGCTGGAGGTGCCCGCCAACTTCATGGACAAACCGCTGAGCAACAAGGCTTCGGTGAGCAAGGCCAGCGCCGCCGGATCCTTGCGACCAATGTCGGCGGCGGCCTCGGCCACCCGGGCTTCGGCCGCCAGAACCACTCTTTCCGGCGCTGGACAATAATACTCGCCACGCAGCAATCCGCCCAGGCGATAGTCAGTGGTGGAGGTAGGTTTGGATTCCAAATCGCCTAGACCGGCGGCAATCAAATGCGCCGGCGCCTGCTGCAACAAATCAAGATCGGCCACCACGGCATAGGGCTGGTGACAAGCCACCGTGCGCTTGACGCCGGCCAAGGTCATGGCCGCGATGGCGGATGTGTAACCGTTCATGGAGGGCGCCGTCGCCACCACCAGGTAGGGAATCTTTCGCCGGAAAGAAGCCAGCTTGGTCAGATCGTTGACCGTTCCCGAACCCACCGCCACCGCCAAATCGATAT
This sequence comes from Deltaproteobacteria bacterium, assembly GCA_030591445.1. Classification (GTDB taxonomy): domain Bacteria; phylum Myxococcota; class B64-G9; order B64-G9; family B64-G9; genus JAUVBB01. The sequence continues at coordinate 11,416 of JAUVBB010000126.1, forward strand.
CCGCCAAAGCCGCTTCCACCTTGGCCAAGGCCCCTTCCTCTGCATGCGGCCGCTCTCCCGGGCCGTCGACCAGTTCACAAAGCCGCACCCGATGCCCCTCGCGCTCGAGCAGTCGGCGCACCTGATCGCCGGCCAACTCCCGGCTGATTCGATCGACCACCACGCCCAGCGAAAGCCCGCTGCCTTTTTTCCGTACCCAGTCAACCACGGTGGGCAAGGCCCCCGCATGCAGACTCACCCCCTCGAGGTCGACACTATGGGTTTTGCCGCAACTGCAGGCGGCGCTGAAGCCAATGAGCTGGTCTAGACCTTCGGGAATAGATGCCAAGCCACCATCACTGCACACAGAACTTCTCCAGCTTCCCTCTTTCCGAGCCTGAGAAAATCGGCTTTTCCTGACAATGCGGCATCTTTTCCGGACAATCCCCATCAAAGCTGCAGAGCTTGTGACAGCGCTTATCGCCGGCGGCACTGCATTGATCGTCGAAACCCTGCTTACAAAAGTGAGAGTCCCAACAAATATGACCCTCCGCGCAACCGCCGGTCAGCCGGGAACACTCCGGCTTGGGCGCTTTCGCCTTCTGCTCCCGTTGCGCCTGCAAGTTCTGCTCATCCTCCTGCGCCCGAATCTTGGCCAAAGCCCGCGCCGACTCCAGGGTACTGGTATCATAGGCCGATTCCGGCGGCTGATCCCGATTGCTACAAGCAAATGTTGCCACCGATATAAGCAAAACCCAACACATGGTCCATTGACGCATTTCGCAGTCCTCCCTATCAAATTCGCCCAGAAAGAGCCTCTACCCCGAGCTTGGCAGATCCCCATCCCGGGCGCAACTGCCATGCCGGTTTCGGCTTAGAAAGGAGTGGTTTGAGAGGTCATGGCCGGCAAAACCCCCAGGAAGCGACCGGAAGTATATTCGAGATCTTTGCCGGTAGAGTCGGAGTAAGTAATGTGCACGCGGCCGGCGGCATCAATGGCAATGGCACTGGCACGGCCGACATCATCGGTGGAGGCCAGGGTGGTGCTGATCCATTCCCCCATGATATTGGATGCGTATTTCAGATCACCCCAGTCATTGTGGTAGTAACTGATATGGACATTGCCGTCGGCATCGAGGGCGAGGGCGGGATTGTCACCCACGGAGCCGTCGGTATCGACAGTGGTAATGACCCAAGAGCCGGAGGCGTTGGTGGCATAGGACAGGTCGGAGCGGAAGGAGTTGTCGGTAAAAACAATGTGAACATTGTCGGCCGGGTCGACCACCAGATCCACATCGTAGCCGTCCCAAAATTCGAAGCCAAGGTCGTAACTGACCCAGCTGCCGGAACTGTTGGTGACGTAGGTCAAACCCCAGTACCAGTCAAAGTAGCAGATGTGCGCTTTGTTGGCACTATCGAGCCCCATGGACAAATGCCGGCTAGCGGCAAAATCGTCAATGGGAGGAGATTCCACCACCCAGGAACCGCTGGCATTGGTGGCATACATCAATGCCTCATCATACGAGCCACTGACGTTTCGGTAAGCATAGGCGATGTGGATCTTGTCGTTGGTATCGATGGCCAAAGATGTGCTTTCGCCTACATATTCAGAGCTGGTAGAGACCGAATCTACGGTTGTGAGCACCCAACTACCCGAGGCATTGGTGGCATATTTGAGGCGCCTGTCGGTACTGCTCACCGGGGCGTAATAGCTAATATGGACCTTGCCCTGACTGTCTATCCCCAAGGACATATGCGCCCCCACCGCGGTGCTGTCGATAGTGGTGAACACCCAGGATCCGGAAGCGTTGGTGGCATAGCGCATGCGCAAACTGATGTCGTAATAGGCAACGTGGGTGTGACCCTGCGCATCGATTTTCACCGAGCTACCCTCGGTGCCATTGGAGGTCGAGGTGATGGTCTCGTCCTGCCAGTAGTTGTCCTGGATAGTAGCGTAGTTCAGTTGCCGAGCACCGCTGTCCAGATAGCTGATATGGATTCTCATTTCGGAGTCAACGGCCAAGGAACTCGCCGACCCAACGTCCCCCGAGATATCAATGGCCGTGCTTACCCAACTGCCGGTGCGATTGGAAGTGTAAAGCAAGTCATCCGAACCCGCCAGGTAATGACTGATGTGCACTCGACCCAGGGTATCGACACCAATAGCGGTAGTGCGGCCGGTAAAGGCAGTCGCGTCAGCCGTGCTCTCCACCCAGCTCCCCGAGGCATTGGTGGCATAGTGCAGGTTGTTGGCGATAATATCGTAGTAGGAGATATGAACCTTGTCGTCACGGTCCAGGGTCAAAGAAGGATAGCCCGACCGAGTGTTGTCGATGACGGTGGGCAACCAGGCACCGGAGGCATTGGTCATATACATGAGATCTTCATTGCCGTAATCGTCATAAGCGATATGAATCTTGTCGTTGCCGTCAATGTCCAAAGAAATTCCGCCCGTCCAGGAAACCACGTCCCCCGTGTCCAGCGTGGTCGGTACCCAACTCCCGGACGCGTTGGTCAGGTACTCAAGATCGTCGTCGGTATTGTCGAAGTAGGCGATGTGAACCTTGTCGGCACTGTCTATGCCAATCGATGATTTCGCTCCAACATCGGTGCCGTTATCGACCGTGACCGGCACCCAGGAACCGCTGGCATTGGTGACGTACATGAGATTCTTGTTGGTATAGTCATGGTAGCTGATGTGGACCTTGTCGGCGCTGTCTACCGCGATGGCCGGGCTCATGCCAACTCCGGCCGTGGCGTCGACGGTTTCGGTTACCCAAGTGCCCGAAGCATTGGAGATGTAGTTCAAAACACCATCGGTGAAGCCCGGCGTTCGATCATAATAACAAATGTGAATCTTGCCATTGCTGTCGATGGCCAAGGGGGTTCCCGATGCTACCTCGCGGGTCGATTCCAGGGTATAGCGCATGGTAAAATCAAGTGGAATCTCGCTATCGTAGACCAGAGAATTGTCCTGGTTAACAGTACGAACGACCAGTTTTTCGTTGTAGCGGGGGGATGCCGGAGTTGTTCGCTCCCAGTACAGAATATCGTCCTGGAGACTTTCCGGAAAGCTCTGCCCAATGTCGTCTTCATACCAATAGGTAGTGCTGGCCGAAAAAGTACCGGAATTAGGCTGCCAGGTATAATAGAAGCCATCGTTTTTACGAACCCATTGCGTTCCCGCAATCGCTTCGAAAGGCAAAGCTTCGGCAATGACCGACCAACCAGAAGTATTGCCCAGTATATCCAAGGCGCGAATACGGTAAAGATGGTTGTGGCCGGTGGTCAGGCTTACATCGTCTTCATGGGTGACAACGGCGGCCAAGGGCGTTTCAATGGTGGTAATGGCGCTGTCGACGCCCTCTACAAAGCGCTGTAATTCAAACCCGGCCAGATCCAGATCCCCCGGTTTGGTCCAACGCAGTTCAATGCTATCGGCGCTGATCGCAAATCCGTCACTGTCGATGTCGACAATCTGCAGGTCCGGTGTTTCCGGAGCGGTGGTATCCAGGACCACCGCATTACTCGAAGCAGCCGCCGCCGCGGTGGTGTTGCCGGCCGCGTCCTGGGCACACAGATATACCGATCGTGATCCTTCGCCCGGCGAGAGAGTAAAGGGAACGCTGGCTGCGGGTGAATAGATGTATTGGGCGGTACTGCAATCAAAACTATCTTCCGACAGCGCAACCCAAGGACCCTCTGGGGTATCGTCGGTTACGTTGAAATGAACCACAATATCCCGGGAACTAGTCGGTTCTACCGGGTTGCCGCCATTGAGGGTGAAAGAGGCAATGACTGGATCCGAGAAATCAAGGATGGTGCTGGCTTCGGCCGGGTCGACGGTGCTATTGCCGGCATAGTCGAAAAAACGCACCTGTACGGTCTTGATGCCCCCGCTGGCCGGGTCGGCCAAGGTATGGGTTTTACTTTCAGCAAAATTTTCTATCGGTTCGCTGTCAAAGGTTCCATCGTTGGAAATCTGCATCTTTTCGACACCGGTGGCGACATCGCTGGCGGAAAAGCGCAGCGTTACGATGCCGTCGGCGACGGTTACGTATTCGGCACCGTCATTGATGCTTACCGCAATGCTATAGGGTGCGTGGGTGTCCAAAATGATGGCGGCCGTGTCCACAATCGACTGGTTGCCGGCCTGATCGATCAGAATCGCCGATACTGATTTCACCCCATCGGAGCCAAGGAGCTGAACGGGGTCAGGCGGAGTGTCGGCAGGATGAGTACCGGCCTCGGCAATATCGCCCAGAAGACGCAAAGTGAGACCAAGTTCTCCAGGCGTGACCGTCAGGCTCACCAATGGGTTCTTGGTGTAGGGATCATCGTTCTTTAATGAGAGCTGGGGCAACTGAGGAGGCACGGTATCGATCCAAACCGCGTTGAAGGATTGCACCGCGGCCGCGGTATGATTGCCGGCCGCGTCTTTAGCACACATAAAGAGTGAGCGGGAGCCTTCGCCGGCCGCGAGGGTAAAACCGATATCACCGGTGGTGGGATAGGTATAATTGGCCGCGGCACAGTCGATGGCGGTCTCGGCCAGGGCGGTGGCCGCTAGCCCCGACTTGCTGTCGCTGATGTCATCCAGGTGCGCGGTGACCGAAA
>JAUVBB010000498.1 GCA_030591445.1 Deltaproteobacteria bacterium
GATCACAACTCCATCGGCAGCGTGTACTTTCAGCAAGGAGAATATGTCCAGGCCTTGGCGGAATTTGAGAAGGCCATGATGATCAAGGAAAAATCATTGGGACCGGAACACCCGGATGTGGCGCTCTCCCATAACAATATTGGTATGACCCTGCGTCATCTGAAAGATTATAAACAGGCCGCCCAGCACCATCGAAAAGCGCTTGCCATCTGGACCAAAGTCCTGGGACCCAATCACCCGCACGTGGCCGAATGTTATAACAACTTGGGATTGGTGTTTAGTGAACAAGACGACTACGACCAGGCTCTGGAGTATCACCGGCTAGCCCTTGCGCTGCGGATCAAGGTTCTGGGTCCGAAGCATCCCAGAGTGGCTCATTCTCAGAGCAACATCGGCTCGGTTCTCGTCGCCCAGGCCCTGTACGATCAAGCCTTGCCACACTTCCAAAAGGCCTTGGAGATTTGGATAGAAAATTTGGGTCCCGAACATAAGCGGGTGGCGACATTTTATGTCAGCGTTGCCGATGTGCTTTTCGTGCAAGGTAAGGTTGAAGCTGTTACCGGCTACTATCAAAAGGCAAAAGAGATATACGAGAAGAGCCCGGACCCACAGGACTCCGATATTGTCTGGCCACTGTGCGGACTGGCTTCGGTGGATGCGGTGAAAGGCAAAAGCCAATCGGCCCGCCAAACTTTTGAGCGGGTACTTTCTATTTGCGCGCAGGATAAATGTAAGGACGATAACCAGGATCCACTTGCTCGCTCGCGCTTTGCCTTGGCGCGGATTCTCTGGCAACATCAGCCCAGCCGTGCGCGGGCCATTGAGCTTAGCCGTCAATCGCTCACGTATTTCGAGACTCAACAATCAGTTACAGGGCTGAACCACCGGAAAGAAGTGGAAGATTGGTTGGCGAGTCACCGGCTCGCTGATCGCTAATCCGTGGCGCAGGCGCCGATGTGCATGAGGGCGGCGCCGGCCATGAGGCGGAAACAGTCGCTGCCGTAGGTCTGGCCGTCGCAGCCGCAGACGGGAGTCCACATCAAGGTGCAGAACTGGGGGGTTTTTAGGCAACGGCCGGTCCGTTCGGCAAGTTGGCAGATGTCTGGCTGGCCGGCTCCGACAATCTGGTTGCAGAGTTCGCCATCCGGACAGCCGATTTGCTCAGTCCCGCCGCAGGGCTCTCCGTCTTCCATGGGATGTTGGCCCTGCTGGCATTCGCCGGTGTGGGCAATGTCCATGTTCTCACACTGCGCCTGACAGGGATTGGAGTAGGTTTGGCCGTCAATGCCGCAAACCGGGTTCCAGATCAATGTGCAGGTACACGGAGCCGCGTTCATTGGTCGATCTTGGCTTTGGGCCAGGGAGTTATCCGACTCAGTCGCGGGCATTTGGCCGCAAGCCGAGAGCAGGAAAAAACAAGTCAGGCACAAAGCGTTTGGCAGTTGCCGTTTTGAATCACTCATGGGATTTCCCCCGCTTTTCTCTTTGCTATGTTTGATTACCGACAGTCACCTACACTTTCCTACCTGGGCTGTCAAGGCCTCGCAGACTTGCCTTTATTGCCGGCAAACAGTGGGCATGATAAATTGGTAATGTTCCTGCCAAATTTACCGGTACTAGGAGTTTGCCTTGGCCGACCCTGATCGCCCAGATTTTGCCACCGAGGCCGAAAAAGAAGCCGAGGCCGGGGCGACTGCTTATTCAGAAGGTCCGGGGCCAAAGCGAAAAGGGGCGCAAAAATGTTTGGAGGCGGGGGCGCGGGCCGGTCGCTACCTGATTCTGGATCAGTTGGGCCGCGGTGGCATGGGGGTGGTGTATCAGGCCTATGATCCGGAATTGGATCGTCGTATTGCCCTGAAAGTTCTCAGCCTGGAATTTCTCGACCCGAAAGAGACAGAACGAGCCCGTGAGCGCTTGCTGCGTGAGGCCAAGGCGCTGGCCCAACTGTCCCATCCCAATGTGGTGGCGGCCTACGATGTGGGTACTGTCGACGACGATGTGTTTGTGGCCATGGAATTGGTCGAGGGCCAGAACCTAAAACAGTGGTTGGCGCAAACAAAACCTGGTTGGCGGCAAGTGGTGGCGGTGCTGTTACAGGCCGGTCGCGGAATTGCTGCTGCCCATCAGATAGGTCTGATCCATCGGGACATCAAGCCGGACAACATTGTGATTGGCAAAGACGGCCGGGCCCGGGTGCTGGATTTTGGCTTGGCCCGAGCGATGGCCGAAAGCGTGAAGCCTGACGCCGAGCAAGACCTGGAGTCGGATAGCTCCCAGTCCGTCGAAGCCGAGTCGCCGGGTTTGGGTGCCGCCTTCTCATTGTCGACGCCTTCCGGCGCCAGCGGAGATTTTTCCTCGGGGGGCAGCCATTGGCGAGACCCACTGACCTTGGCCGGCGTGGTCTTGGGTACGCCCGGCTATCTGGCGCCGGAACAGTACCTGGGTGATTCGCTGGTTGCCAAATCCGACCAATACAGCTTCGGGGTGACGCTGTACGAAGCCCTGGTCGGGGAGAGACCTTTTCGGGCCAAGAAAGCCAGAAAGCTGCGCGCCCGGGTTATGTCTGGGAAAATCAACCCGCCCAGCCCGGATGCCGCCCGCGTGCCCGCGCGGCTTCGGCGCATAGCCCTGCGTGCCTTTTCTTTGGCCAAGCAAGATCGCTATCCCTCGATGGATGCCATGTTGGCCGAGTTGGCCAAGGATCCGCGTAGCTTCTGGCGACGGCTGGCCGTGGTTTTTTTCATGCTCTTGCTGGTAGGAGCCAGCTTTTTTGCCGCCTCCACCTGGCAAGCTCACAAACAACGCGGTTGTCGTGGGGCCGAGCTTCTGCTGGCCGGCGCCTGGGATGATCAGGTGAAGCAATCAGTGCATAAAGCCTTTGTAGCTACGGGACGATCCTACGCCACCCAAATTTATGGCCGGGTCGAAAAGATCCTCGACCAGCGCGCGGGCGAATGGGTAAACACGCGCACCGAGGTTTGCGCGGCGACCCATGTCCGGGGCGAACAGTCGGAATTGTTACTAGACAAGCGCATGCATTGTTTGGATCGGCACTTGGGAGAAATGCGGGCACTGACCCAGCTCCTGGCCCACAATGCCCAGGGCGAGGTTGTCGACAAGGCGGTGGCCGCGGCTCACGCACTGAGCGATTTGAAGGACTGTGATGATGCCGAGGCCCTGTTGGCAGCCGTGGCAATGCCTAGCGACAAGGCTTTGCAAGCCCGTCTGGCCAAGATTCGCGCGCAGATGGGCCGGGTCAAGGCCTTGAAAACCACCGGCCTCTACCGCCAAGGAAGCAAACTGGTCTCTTCCTTGGCTGAACAACTGCAAAAGATCGATTACGCCCCCTTGCGTGCCGCCCTGTTTTTCGAACAAGCGCAGCTGCTCATGAAGGCCAACGATAGTCCCGCCGCCGAGCCAATCTTGCGCGCTGCCATCCAGGCCGCGGCCAAGGCCCGCGATGATGTTTTATTGGCCAAACTTTGGACCGCCCTGGTGTCCAATCTGGCCGATCAACGCTCCTATCAGGGGGGCATTCTTATGAGTCAGGTTGCCGCCGTAGCCGTGGAGCGTGCCGGCAATGACGATCTGCTCCGCGCGGAACTGCACCGCAGCCGGGGCCGTTTGTACTACGAAAAGGGAGACTATACCCAAGCTTACCAGCACTACTTCGATGCCTTGCAATTGCAAGAGCGGGTGTTGGGCGCTAACCATCCCCGCACGGCTGATACCGTAATTCTGCTGGGAAATGTTTTTTTCATGCAGGGAAAATACCAAGAGGCGCGAGGCTTGTACCAGCGCGCCGCCGAAATCCAGCAGAAAGTACTCAGCGCCCAGCATCCGGAAGTGGCTCGCAGCATCCACAACCTGGGCATTGTGGCCTACGCGCAGGGAGATTTTGAGGCCGCCCGCCAAAGCTACCTGCGGGCCAGCCAAATCTGGGACCAAGCGCTGGGTCCCGACAACACCGAATCGGGCCATGCCTACCACCATCTCGGCCAAGCCGCCGCCGAGCAGAAAGATTTCGAAGCGGCCCAAACCTATGCCGGCCGCGCCCTGCGGATTTTCGAGCAACACTATGGCCGGGAAAGTCATTATGTAGGCAATGTGCTCCTGACCCTGGGCGATGCCTATCTGGCCAACAAGCAGTATGACAAGGCCCAGGCTCATTACCAACGCTCTTTGGATATCTTCCAAAAACGAGGTGAATTAGACCGCTATCCGGCCGCGGGTAGTTATCAGGGCGTAGGCATGTGTCTCTTGCAGACCGGCCAGGCCCGATCGGCTATTGCCTTCTTGGAAAAGTCCTTGGCCATTCGCAAAGCCAAGACCGCCGATTCTTCCATTATCGCCGAAGCCCAGTTCGCCCTGGCGCGCGCCAAATGGCAACTCGGCCAAGGCCGGGAGGCTCTCCCCCTGGCCCGCGAAGCCCGCCTGGGCTACCTCAAGGGCACCGATCGCACCCGCGACGAACTCAGCGAAGTCGATGCCTGGCTCGCCATACATTCTAAGGGGCACTGAAAACCCGTTTGATAATCGATCTCCCTCTGCTATATTTCCTCCCCTGATGGGCGCGGTTTTGGCCAAAGCCGGCAAAGACTGCCAGATCATCATCCTCACCTGCGTACCAGAGCGCTACCATCACGTCGGTGAAGCAAGCGTGCTTCGTTTGGGTTGACTGTGAAATCGGAGCCCTGAAACCTAGACAAGATCAGGTCTTGGCAGTACCATCGTTGGACATCATAAATCACTAAGCAAATGAGGGGTTAATCTTCATGTCCC
>JAUVBB010000436.1 GCA_030591445.1 Deltaproteobacteria bacterium
ACAAAGACATCATGCGCAAGGTCTGGGCAAAGGTCTTAACCGTTCCGACCGTAAGGGTACGCTCTTTCTTCCGGCCCTTGAGCTCGAAAAAACCGACCCGGGGCCGATAACGAACGTTGGCCAGCGAACGGATAGGGACCTTCATACTGGGCTTCTTGCCGGCCAGGATGACCTTGCGAATGATCTGGGCCTCGTCCTTGATCCGCTGCGTCACCAAAGCGTGTTTCTTTTTCCCCCCGGCACTTGTTTTTTTGCTGTCGCTGTTTTTTCCGGCCAAAACGATTCTCCTTGATACTTAGATAAACTTCCGGCTGCGTTCCAGGGTGTCTTGAAGACGATCGACTACTTTTTCGACTTGCGGCTCGGACAAATCCAGGATTTCACGCAGGGCAATGCCGATGTGCGGAATATAGGTCTCGATATAGCTGTGCTTGCGCCCCTCTTCGGCCGCCTTGCGTTTGGCGCTGAGATAATGGCTCAAGCGCCGGCCGCACAGTTGTAAGGCCAAGCGGACTTCCTTGATGATCTCGGGATACCGGGCCACCGCCTCTTTGCTCTCCGAGGTAAAGGGAACCCAGACCGAAGCAATGTGCACCAAAACCACCATGGGCCCCGAGGGCAAGGTCCCACGACTTTGCGAGACCTTGTAATTGCGCCAGAGGGTGTCGATCACGGCCTTGGTGATGGCACAGTCGGATTGCTGGTATTGCAAGGGAACCCGGTTGGCAAAGCGATACAGGGAGGCCAGATTATCGGTGGGCAAATTGCCGCCCCAGGCAATGGCCGCTTCTACCTGGAAAGGATTGCCGCGGTAAACGGCCGGGCTACGGGTGGCTGAAGTAAAGAAATCGGCTTCGACGCCTTTTTCCAAACCTGCCGCCAGCAAATCCTCACCGATGGGAACTATGCAGTTGGTGGGCGGGCTCATGATCTTCACCCGACCCATGGCCTGGTGCAGTTTTTCGACCGCCTCCGGAGTCAGACGCTTGGGCCAGGCCGTGGGCGAAATACCCGCCTCTTTGGCAATGGCCTGGGCCACCATCTCGCTGACCCGGGAAAAATCGCGCATCAAAGAACCCTTGAGGTTACGGCCCCGGGTCTCCTTGAGCATGGCCATCAGCACCCCCAATTCGACCCCGTGGGGATGGGGCTTGATTTCCTTGGGCTCACGGGGAAGCTCTTGGCTCAGGCGCGGATAGTGGTGATGATCGCCCGTGGGAGCAGTATAGCTAATCTCGGCATGCGGGTTAGCGATAGCGGTCTGTTCGATATACTGATCGACCGAGCGCTTGCCCCCGCGATAGATAGCTTCGATCTCCAGCTCCACGTGGGTGCCGGTAGGAAAGTCCTCGACCCATTCCACCTCAGTGTCGCTCAACACCTCGGGCACATTCTTGCGAGTGTCGATCTTGATTTCCAAGCGGTGGGCCGGCTGATTCTCGCGGGTTCGGGAGATCACCACCACCGGCTTGCCAGTGGTCAACTGGCTATACATGCCCGCGGCCGAAATCCCTATGCCCTGCTGACCGCGGGATTGCTTGAGCCGATGAAACTTGGAGCCGTAGAGCAGTTTGCCAAAGATCTTACCCACTTGGGCATGAACAATGCCCGGGCCATTGTCCACGATGGTCACGGTATAGCGATTTTGCCCCAGATCCTTAATGCCAATCTGAAGCTGCGGCAATATCTTGGCTTCCTCACAGGCATCGAGGGAGTTATCGACCGCCTCTTTCACCGTGGTCAGCAGTGCCTTTTGCGGATTGTCGAAACCCAGCAAATGCCGATTCTTAGTAAAAAACTCGCTAATAGAAATATCCCGCTGGCGCGCAGCCATGCGATCGGCCACATTGCGGCGGCGGGCTTTGCGCGGCTTGGTTCTAGATACCAGTTTTTTCTTGCCGGCCGTGCTGGATTCCGCTTCCTGCGCGGGGGGATGCAGCTTTTGTTTGCCCCGCTTGTGAACCTTCTTTTTCGGCGCCGATTTTTTGCTCTTTTTCTTCTTGCCGGGAACGAAAAGCCCCAGTTGGGAATCTCCCTTTTTCATTTTGGCTCCGCCTTTGCCGGCAGATCCTACCTTCCCCCGCTTGTCGGCCGTTTTCTTGGCCTTCTTTGCCACCTTACTTCTAACCGCCATGAAGGTCTCCTGATCAATAGTGGCGCCAGAATAGAGAGACCGCCCGGCACTGTCAACACCAAGATGCAGGAAAGGCTGCTGCTTTGATGGGATGGACCTAGAAGACCAACTCCAATAATGCCGTAATCCGCATGTTGTCCTTGAAATGAGCCAATAAACTGTCGTCACCAGAGCCATACAAGTACAAAAAGCCCAACTTGGCGGTCAATTTATCGAAAAGAATCCACTCGATCTCGGGATTGATAATGATGTCGATTCTTTCCAATTGGCTGATCAGATTGAGGTCGAGGTTCAAATCCTGTCCCCACTCATATCGAACGCGGCCGAAGGCGGCGAGTTCGAAAGGATGCCGAAGCAGGGACAAAGGAGTGGAAATCAGCTCGCCGACCAATGATCTGGTGTAGCCAAATTCCAGAAAAAAGTGCAGATCATGATCGTCATTGAATTGGCCGGTACGCACGTCCACGCCCAGCACCATCGAGGCGTAGGGATTGTCGATTTCCGGATCGGCGTCGTCCAGGTCGCGGGTCAAGACCACCAGCGCCTCGGCGGCAAATCTGAATTTACCGACAACGCTTTCCAGATCGGCGGTAAACATATGCAGGCGTTGGTAATCCATTGAGAGATCAATGTTGACATAGGCTTGCTCGGCGCTGGGAGGGGTGACCTCCTGGTGCAGAGTAGGTAGGCGATCAAACATGTAGCCGTAGCCGATGGAAAGATCGAAACCGGTAAAAGATGTCGCCAGGCGAAAAGCGAGCTGTCCATTTTTCAGCGTGGCATTGGGCAGTTCGGCTGTGCCAATCTGGTAGACAATGGCGGGGTCACCGGGCGCGGCGCGAGGAAAGACATCTAAGAACCAGCGCGAGCGACTGGTGGGAATACCCTCGGCGTCGAGTTCATTGGCCAGAGGCAACAAATGGGCATCCGGCACCGGCAAATAAAACACTTCCGCCAATACCGGACCAAGAATCCACCCCAGCCGAAGCATCCAACTGCCCAGTTTTTCGGTATCAATCAAATCCCGCATATCCCTGTGATTGATAATGTCGGTGGGATTCATCATGCTGGCGCTGCCCCAGGAGACGGTGGTTTTGCCAACGTTAAAAGAAAAGTTCTCCTGGGTATAGCCGATGGTAACTTCCTCGGCTTCGAGCCGATCCCGTTGCTGATCGGAAAAGTCTTGTCGAATCAGAAATGTCCCGGTCGCCTGAATGTTGTCGGCACCTGCTTTTGCCTGCAAGGCCAAGTCGACACTGTTACGGCCCGGAATTTTGTTACCAGGAAGTTCTTTGAAATAGGTATGATTTTCAACCGCCATTCTTCCGCTTAATTCGAGGCGCAAATCGCTGGTCGAAGTCTCCACCGTGCCAGCGTCTCCGGCCGCGGCTGAGTCATCGCCCCAGTCCTCGGCGGCGCTGGCCCAGGCGGCATCTTCCGCGGTTGAAATTCCGGTCTCTTCTTGGCCATCCGGCGTTTGGACGGCAGCATCGTCTTTACCCAAATCGAGTGACAAACCCAGGGCTTCCGTCTCCGCTTGATCTGATTGGGTATCTACTTCTTTTGCCAGCAGACTTTGCCCAAAGGAATCCACGATGACCTTGGCCTTGGCCGAAGACAAACGAGGCCCGGGCAAAGAGTGGACTTCTCGGAAAAGTTCATTTCCTTTTTGGGTTCCGATAGCCCGTAGTACTAAATTGAAGCCCCGGCCTTGCCGCACGATGCGAGCCGTAAGGCCATAGTCAAGAGCAAGAATCTTGGCAATTTTCTTAAAGGCCGCCAAATTGGTTCGTTTTCTTTTGGATATTCTCAAGCGCCGCGCCATGCGCCGGTAGGCATTGACCGTGATAGTTTGAAACTCTTCGCGTTGGCTGAAGGCAAGATGCAATGCTCGCCGCAACTTTTTCAGCTGGTTGATTCCAACCGTACCGCTCACCTTGTATAGGCAAATCTTTGGTTTTTCATCCTGAGCCCAGGCGGGCGCAGCAAAGAATACGGCGACTCCAATGGTGAGAGTCAAAAGTGCGACCTTCAATCTCATCTTAGGAATGCTACCACTTCGTTTTGTCTGGTCGCAATTTGTTTGTCCTTTGGATCGGGAAGAGGTAGATCGGAAAGTACGTGGTTTATGGCAAAACCGAAGGGTTTCCAATGTTTTCTGATATCGGCTCTGTCTTGCGCCAACTGTACCTGAAGCGCTTCTTTTTTCCTCGAGACGTGCTTCGTTGGGCATCCACTCGATATGCCAAGAAACTGGCATTGGTGGCCGACGATGGCCAAGGGCTCAGCTTCCAAGAGCTTGGTTCCCAGGTATTCCAACTGGCCTCCGGCTTACAAGCCCAGGGGCTCGAACCAGGGGCGCGGATTGCGTTTACCTTGCCCAATGGCATCGCTTTTATGCAGCTGCGCCTGGCTTGTTACGAGGCCGGATTTGTCGCGGTTCCCTTGGTGGCCGATCTTAGCCCCGCGGCCTTGAAAAACGCTTTGCAGGCCTGTGATCCGCAACTATACGTTTTCGACGAAGATCTACTTGGCTCGGCCGCAAATGAGATTCTAGGCGATTGGGACCCGCGCAAATGGGTCGCTATCTCGGGCAGTGACCGTCGCGCGCTTGATCAATATCTTAAGCCAAATGGCAAGTCGTCTTCCAGGATACTTCTTCCGGGAGATCTTGCCACCATCAATTTCACTTCGGGCAGCACGGGCACGCCCAAGGGAGTGATGTCCACCCATCGCGCCTGGGCCAAGAGTTTGCAGATGATGGTCCAATCCAGCCTCTTGTCTCGGCACGAAAATGAGAAGATGCTGCATGCTATCCCTTTTGCCACCGCGGGCTGGGGAGCCGTGCTTCCTTGCTTGCTGGGCGGAATATGCAGTTTCAGCATGAAAGAATTCGACCCCGCCCAAGCACTTGCCATCATCGAATCGGAGCAGATCACCCGTACCTTTCTCACCCCCAGCCAAATTATCGACTTTCTGGAAGACCCGGGATTGTCCCGCAGAAAGTTCGCCAGCTTGCGGGCCATCATTTACGGCTCCGCGCCGCTTTCTGGGCCGAAGATGGCTGAGGCATTCGCCAATTTCGGCCCCATCCTCAACCAGGGTTACGGCTTGGCGGAAGTTTTGCCTCCGCTAGCAGCTCTGGCTCCGCAGGCGCATCATCCCTCTCATCCCATGCGCGCGGGCAAAATCGCCCCCGGTGTGGAACTGAAAATTACCGATGGCCACCAAATCATCCGAAAAGCCTATCAGCGTGGGGAAGTCTTGGTCCGGAGCCCAACCCAAACCCCTGGCTACTGGCAAAAACCAGAGCTGACGCGAAATGCCGTTGAGCAAGGTTTCTTCCGCACCGGCGATATCGGCTTTTGGGATGAAGAAGATTACTTGAACATTGTGGGCCGGGCCTCGGAACAAATCGATGGGATCTCCCTGCATCCGCGTGAAATCGAAGAGATCGCCCATGGTCACAGCGGGATCAAAGAATGCGCCTTGGTCAAAACCGGCAAAAAGATCGAACTGGTGTGTTCCCGCCGACTGAATACTCGGGTCAACGAGGCCGAGTTGCGTTCTCACCTGAAAAAACGAATCGGAGACGCAATTGAATATTCCATCGTTTTCCTGCCCGGAGATCTGCCCAGAAGCGCTGCCGGAAAAATCGTCCGTGGTCAAATAGGAAAAAAAGAGGAACGATCATGAAAAAATCCAGTGGGAAAAAAAAGCAGAAATTCCATGAAGAGATCGAGACCCTCGGCTCCGAACTGGTCGAAAACGTCAAGAAGCTAATTGCCGATGGCAATGTCCGCCGCTTGATCATCCGCAAGGGCGACGGCACCCGGCTGTTGGAGATACCCTTGACCGC
>JAUVBB010000494.1 GCA_030591445.1 Deltaproteobacteria bacterium
GTTTTCATCAAGGGCATCGACATTGACACGGCCGGGGCGGTGACCAACCTGTACAAGAGCATCGAAGATGGTCACCTGGATTTGCTGAAGCATCCGGAGAAGATTGACGCCTACCTCAAGCAGAAGCGCGATCAGGCCCTACCCGCCGGTGAGTTTCACTTCGAAGCCAAGACGCCCGATTTTCCCGAGACGGCACCGGCCAAAACGGCAGCCAAGCCGGTGGTGGCGCCGGTTGAAGAACCCGCGGGCTTGGTCCCGGTGCCCGAACCCTTCCAGTTGGTGCCGAAACCGGCAAAACCCTTGGCGGGGATATTTATCGGCAAAGAACTCAAGGGCATTCTCAAAGTGAGAATCGGTGATCGGGTCAATGTGGTCTCCCCTTTGAGCGAAGATTTGGGCCCGACCGGTCCGGTGCCCAAGGCCCGATCTTTTCGCGTGGCCGGCGTGTTCGTTACCGGTATGTACGAATACGATGCCAAATCCGTCTATATAACCTTGCCCGAGGCCCAATCTTTTTTCGGCATGGGTGATACCATTACCGGCATCGGTTTGAAATTCGACGATCTGGATCGCGCGGGGGAAATCTGTGAGGACATTATCTCTGCCCTCGACGGCTATCCCTATTTTACCCGCACCTGGTACCAGATGAACCGCAACTTGTTTACCGCCTTGAAAATGGAAAAAATCGGCATGTTCATCTTGGTGGTGATTGTGACCCTGGTGTCGGCCTTTGGCATTATCTCTACCCTGATCATGTTGGTATGGGAAAAGATCAAGGAGATTGCCATTCTCAAATCCATGGGTGCTACCGGCGATGGGGTGATGAAAATTTTCATGATTGAAGGTTTCAGCATTGGCATGTTGGGAACCATGATTGGTTTGCTGCTGGGATGGGGCGTGTGCCTGTTGCTGCAGAATTATGGGCTACAGCTTGATCCCGAGGTGTATTACATCGAAAATCTGCCCGTGAACATGGATGGCGGGGAGTTCATGCTCATTGCCGGCATTGCCCTGCACATCAGTTTTATTGCCACCATTTATCCGGCTCGCCGGGCATCGCGCCTTCGCCCGGCGGCGGGTTTGCGTCACGACTAAGGAAGAGACGTTTGGAACCGGTTATCAAAGTACAGAATCTGACCAAGACCTACTACTTGGGCAGCAAAGCCATCCAGGTGATCAAGGGCGTGAGCTTTGCCGTGCACGAGAAGGAAATGATCGCGGTGCTCGGTACCTCCGGGGCTGGCAAGAGCACCTTGTTGCATCTGTTGGGCACACTCGATACCCCCAGCAGTGGCAGTATTCACATCAATGGTTCGGACATGATGAGTTTGGGCCCAGATCAATTGGCCTCTTTTCGCAACCAGACCATCGGTTTTGTTTTCCAGTTCCATCATTTGTTGCCAGAGTTCACGGCCCTGGAAAACGTTATGATGCCGGCTTTGCTGCAACGGGTTGCAAAAAAAGAAGCGGCCGTGACCGCCGCCGCCATCTTGGAACGAGTAGGCCTGCGCGACCGTATGGAGCATCGCCCGGTAGAGCTGTCCGGAGGCGAGCAACAACGGGTGGCATTGGCTCGGGCTTTGGTTCTTCGTCCGCGCCTGTTGTTGGCCGATGAGCCGACCGGCAATCTAGACCAAGAGACGGGGGAGAGTATTCACGAATTGTTGTTCGAACTTAACCGACAGCTGGGGATGACGACCGTAATCGTAACCCACAACCCTGAGCTGGCGCAAAGGCTGGGACGAAGCATGGTATTGTGCGATGGCAAGATTGGTAACGACGAGGATGGGTCCGGGGGCCAGATATCATGAACCGAAGCATTAAGATCATTGCCTGCTTGCTGGTGCTCGGGATCGGTTTGTCTCCCCGGGCGCAATCCGCTGGGTTGAAAGAGGTGGAGATCGCGGGCAGTCGGCGGGTGGAAATCGACGCCATCCGCATGCAAATCAATTCGCAGGCGGGCCAAGAGCTGGATCCGGCGCAAGTGGCCAAGGATATCAAAGCCATCTTTGGCTTGGGTTTCTTCAAGGATGTGCGGGCAGAGGTCGATGGAGAACCCGGGGCCGAAGTACTGCGCTTTGTGGTGGTGGAAAAGCCATCCATTGCCAAAATCAGCTCCCGCGGACACAGTGAAATATCTCTCGAGAAGATCAAGGAAGTTATTGATATCAAGCGACTCTCCGTCTTAGACCGGACCAAGATCAAGAGCAACGCCCAAAAAATCAAAGAACTTTATGTCGAGAAAGGTTTTTATCTGGCTGACGTAGTCTTTGAACTCAAAGATTTGCCCAAAAACCGCGTGGAACTGGTTTTTGTGATTCATGAGCGGGCCAAGGTCGAAGTCAAGCGGATTTCCTTTAGTGGCAACCTGGAAATTGATGACCAGGAATTGCGCGCCATCATGGAAACCAGAGAAGGCGGCTTCTTTGCCTGGATAACCTCGGCTGGTACTTTTAAACAAGAGGGCATCAAGCGAGATTTGATGCGTCTCAATCAGTACTACTACGACCACGGATTTATCAACGTCAAGGTGGCCGAACCGGTGATCGAGATCAACCGCGATCGTACAGCCTTGTATCTAACCATCGACATCGAAGAAGGAGAGAAGTACCGCTTTGGTTCCTTCAGTTTCTCCGGTGATTTGCTGGTGGGCGATGAAGCATTGCTGCCCAAGATTCAGCAGGCACGCAGTGATGGCGGGGTCGGCCTGGTGTTGACCGATGCTTTGCTGAAGGATTTGCAAAAGCAGATGAGCGAGCAAGAAGTGGCCCAGATGAAAATGGAGATCCTGGCCGAGCTGCAGCAAGAGTCCGAAGCCAGGATTGCCCAGGCTGTATGGGAAGAGGATCAGCCCCCGCGTCCTCAAGGCGACAGCCTGCGCGAAAAAGTGCGGGCTGAAATTCTGGTGAAGCTCAAAACCAGCGTGTTGGAGTCCCTGTTGTTGGTGGAGCCGGGCGAGTACTTCCACCGTACCAACCTGGGAATGTCCATGTTCCGGATGCAAGACCTTTACAAGGATCGGGGTTATGCCTACGTAGAAGTCATTCCCGGGACCAATATCGATGCCGACAACCGCGTCGCCGATATCAACTTCTATGTTCAGAAGGGTTCGAAGGTTTTTGTTGAAAGAATCGACATCAAGGGCAACCTCAAGACCCGGGACAAAGTCGTTCGTCGGCAGTTGCGGGTTTACGAGGGCGAGTATTATTCCGGGACCGGCCTGGAGACCTCGCGGCGCCGAGTCAATATGTTGGGCTTTTTCGAGAAGGTCGACATTACCGAAAAGCGCGGCAGCGCGGCTGATCGCATCATCATCACCGTGGATGTCAAAGAGAGGCCCACCGGGACCTTCCAGATTGGCGCCGGCTTTTCTTCGGTGGAGAACTTCATCGCCACTGCGCAAATATCGCAACAAAACTTATTTGGGCGTGGTCAAACCCTTTCGTTGATGGCGCAACTGTCGAGCTTGCGGCAGTTGTTCTCGCTCAGTTTCGTCGAGCCCTATTTCTTGGATACCAGTTGGTACTTTGGTTTCCGCCTTTTCAATACCCAGGTCAACTACATCAACTTCGGCCGGGAAGCCAGCGGTGGCGACTTGACCCTGGGCTACGAATTTATCGACGATTGGCGTTTCTCGGTTACCTATACCATCGAGAACGTGGACGTCTCGACTGGCAGTAACAGTGGCTTGCGTTTGTCCAACTTGTTTGCCGACGGCTGGACCTCGAGTCTCCGCTTCACCCTCATGTGGGATACCCGGGACAACCGCTTGTTTCCCACCGACGGACATTTGTTGCAGGGCTCAACCGAACATGCCGGCACCTATACCTTCAGCCAAAACGAATTTACCCGGCTGTCCGGTATTGTCCGCTACTATTTTCCCCTGTTCTGGTCGGTGGTGCTTAAAACCAACTTGTCCTTGGGTTACATTACCCCCGGCGCGCCAATCTTTGAGAAGTACTTTGCCGGCGGTATTTACAACATTCGCGGTTATGAGCCGCGTTCCATCGGTCCCCTGGAGCCGGCGCCGATCGACGGTTGGGATCCATCATCCACCATTCAGCTGACCAACGTTGGTGGTAACAAACAGGTGGTTGCCAACCTGGAATTGGAATTCCCGATTTTTCCCCAAGTCAACATCAAGGGAGTGCTGTTCCTCGATGCCGGCAATGCCTTTGGCGAAAGCGAGCATCTGTTTTCCGAGCGGTACTCGGATCATTTTGAGACCGGAGAACGCTTCAAGGAAACCTGGATGGGTATGTATTGGTCCACCGGATTTGGCTTCCGTTGGTTCTCGCCCATCGGTCCGCTGCGTTTCGAGTGGGGTATCCCCTTGACCCGGCGTCCGCAAGATCAGGACATCTTATTTGAATTTACCATTGGAAACTTTTTCTAGATTGGCTTGGCATTGTTTGAATATGCGCTTAGCTAAGGAAGTCGAACCCCATAGAGCGGTCTCCTAAAAAGGCCGTTTGCCAGAGAGGACGAGAAAACATGAGGATTGCAAATATTGCCGTGAGTGCCGTGATAATGGCGGTTTTTTGCTTGCCCCAGGCGCAAGCGGGACAGACAAAAATCGGTTTTGTGAGCATGAGCCGGATCTTCGAGAGTACCGAGCAGGGCAAAAGTATTCTCAAGCAGTTGCAGACCGAGCACGTGGCCAAGCAAAAAGAACTCGACACCCGCATGAAGGCTTTCGAAGGCAAGGCCAAGCAGTTCCAGCAGCAATCGGCCATGCTCAAAGAAGATGTGCGCAAGGGCCAAATCCAGACCCTGGCCATGGAAGAGCGTGAACTGCAAAAGATGTTCATGCAGTTCCAAGGCGATATCAACAAGA
>JAUVBB010000235.1 GCA_030591445.1 Deltaproteobacteria bacterium
CTCGTACAATGCCAAGGCATCGTGGTTGCCGGGCACCATATAGGTGGCCATGGCGCCCCGCCACCAGGCACGCAGGGTATCGCGATACTCTTGCCGATAATCGATGCCGAACATCATATCGCCCAGGTTCAAAACGAAATCCGGATCAAGAAAAGCAATCTCGCCCACCTGCTGGTGAAACATGCTCTCGGCATCATCATCGCTCAGCCGCGGATAACTCTCGTTGTTTCGGTCAGCACTGGAAAAACTGACCGATGGGTCGCGCAGTTGGTGGTCGGCAATGACCACAAAGCGAAATCGCTGGGTTTGGGCTTGGGCACCCAAAACCCGTACCGCATACAGGCGCCGAGACCGCAAACCGGCCGGGCCAGACACTTCCAGGTGATAGATATCTCGAGGCACCGAGGCCGGAATCCGGGCCACGATTTTGGCCCTGCCGGCCGAGGACGAACTTACTTGGCTCACCGGCAAGGCAAAACGCATGCCCACGGGCGACCCCACCCAATCACCATAGGGACCGCGGGCGCGGGTGGTTAAAGAAACCCGCCAGTCGCCTCTCCCAGCCACGGTCATTGCGGGCGCCAGCCGCACCAAGATGGCAAAGGACTCTTGCCAGGTCAGCAGCGCGGGGACCGCGGGCGTCGGTGACAATATCGCTTCCAAATCCAGGCGGGGCGGCTCGGCTTGATTGCGCAGGGGGCGATCCAGATAAGCCGGGTCGGCGAGCTGTGGCGTGGAGGCCCAGGACACTGCCGGCAGCAAACAACAGCACCCAAACCATAAGCAGCTGCGCCCAGCGCTCAAGGCGTCCCTTCTTTCTGGTTCTCGGTCAGATCCATGTTCAACAGACCCAAGGGATCGAAAGAAATGTTCTCGACCCGATTGCTTAGATGCAAGTGGGGACCGGTCGCCCGTCCGCTTTCGCCCATCAAACCGATGCGCTGGCCCCGCTCTACCCGATCGCCCACTTTGACCTCAAAAGCAGACAAGTGAAAATAAAGCGAGAACAGCTTCAAGCCGTGATCAATGACGATGGTGCCACCGCTATAGTAGCGCTCGGCCACCATGACCACCCGACCGGCGCCCATGGCCACGATGGGATCTCCGTTCTTGCCATCGATATCCAGGCCATAGTGACGACTGCGCAATTGCTTATTGAACATACGCTTGAGCCCAAAAGTCGAGCAGATCTTGTCCCGGCGCGGCCAAATAAATGACCCGCGCCACTGGCGTTCGGTGGCCGGGGCCTTCCAAAGTCGGGACAGAGCCCGGCGCTCTTGCCGAATCTGGCGGCGGTACTTCTTGGGCGGCCGCACAAACTTGGAATCCACCCGCAAGGTCTGCTTTTCGAATTGACCGGCTTGCACCGTCACCGGCCGGCCGTGGACAATTGGATCTTGCCCGGGAAGAGTCACCTGAACCCGCAAGGCCACTGGTCCCGGTTTGTGCTTGAGCGATACCGCGGTCAGGGCGCGCACTTGTCCCCGGGCAGTACGAAAGAAACGCAGGGTATGTTTGCCGAAAGAACCGGTCACTTCATCGCCGGGCTCGGTCCCAGCGACTTCTATCAGCAGCAGTTGGCCCTGGATGGCCTCGGCCGGACTGACCGTCACCAACACTGGGCGAGGCGCGGTGTTGGCCAACAAGGTCACCATCAGCAACAAAGATCCCATGAATCAACTCCTCTCCCGGCTGTCGAGCAAGCGACCGACGGCGGCCAGGTTCGCGTCCACCAAATGCGGCTGGGCAGACACGGCCTGACGGGCAGTGGTCACATCCTTTAGTCCATTGCCGGTCACCAGCACCACGACCTTGTCATTCTTGGTCAGCAGCTGTCTTGATTTGAGATGGTCCAAGCCGGCAAAGCCCGTGGCACCGGCCGGTTCGGCAAACACCCCGGCCTGACGGGCCAGGCGACGCATGGCCGCGCGGATGGCCTCATCTTCTACTGCCACCATGGCCCCGCCTGTTTCCCGAACCGCCCGCAAGGCCTTGATATGATCTCGCGGCCGGCCCACGCAAATAGAATCGGCACAAGTTGTCGCCCGCGGCCAGTGGCCCGCCACCTGCTCGCCCTTATCGAACGCGGCCACCAAGGGAGACGCTCCCTGGGCCTGGACCCCGTACAGACGCGGAACTCTGTCCACGAAGCCCAGGCGGACCAGATCGGCAAAGCCTTTGGCCAGGCCGCCAATAATGCAGCCATCGCCCACCGCTACCACCACCGCATCGGGCACGGAAAAATCGAGTTGTTCACAAATTTCCAAGGCCGCGGTTTTCTTGCCTTCGCCCAGGTAGGGATTGACCGCGGTGTTGCGGCAATACCACCCCCGCTCTTGAGCGGTAGCCAAGCACAAGTCGAAAGCCTGATCGTAGCTACCCCGAACCATCAAGACCTCGGCGCCAAAAATCAACAACTGGGCCAGCTTGGCCGCGGGCGCCGATTCGGGTACAAAAATCACTGCCCGCATGCCGGCACAAGCCGCAAACAAAGAAAGCGACGAAGCCGCATTGCCGGTAGACGCCGCCGTAATCGTTTTGCATCCCTGCGCCAATGCCCGGGCCACGCCCACACTCGATGCCCGATCCTTGAACGAAGCCGAAGGATTGAGCCCATCATCCTTGATCCACAAACGCTCGACCCCAAAAGAATCGGCCAAGACCGGCATGGCATACAAGGGCGTCCAACCCACCCGCGGATGCAAGACCGCGGGCCGACCGGCCACCGGCAAAATCTCGCGGTACCGCCAGTGCGAGTTGTCCCGCCGCGCGCGCAACAAGTCGGGGGTAAAGGTCCGGGCAATCTCTTCATAAGGGTAGTGTACCGTCAAGGTACCGCGATCAGGACCGCAATCCGGACAAGTGAGGCTCACCTCAGCAGGCTCGAAGCGCCGATCGCAGGTATCACAGATCAGGTGAGAGACACCCATGCCGTCATCCATGTACCAACCTCCTTGGATTCCACCACCGACCAGTTTAGCCCAGCCGGGAGTCACGGGCAAGCTGGTAGGATCTTTGACGTATTGCACAATTAGCGGATAAAGACCATAATTCAAATAGGTCAAATTTCAATCTTGACGATCAGGAGACGCGTGATGGTTCTACACGGCAAGATCAGGAAAATAGCATTTCTTGGTATTGTGCTAGCCGGTCTGATTTTTGGGGCTTGCAGCTCGGAATTAATCCAAGGTCAGGATGACGCCGGCACCGGCGCGGATGCTTGCCAAGCTGACGGCGAGCAGCTCTTGAGTGTACTGGGACGACCGATTCGCAATTTACACCCGGGCGATCAGGAGAGCTTACGGGTGGTCCTGTTGGAGAAATGTGTGGGGCCGGTGGCCGGCCAGACAGTGGACTTCGTCATCCAGCAGGACCGAGAGGGCAGCGCTAGCCTCGACCTCAGTTCGGTGGTGACCAATGAAAAAGGTATCGCCGAGGTCAAACTATCGATTCGAGACCAGACTATTATTAGTACCCAGCAATTCGGCGTTTGGGCGCATACTAGCGCCGATCCAGAGGGCATATACTTTACCATTCACCTGCAGCCGGTTCTGCAACAAATCCTGGTAGTAGGCGCCGATTCACTGTCTTGTTTTACCGAGGAGACCATCGAACTGTCCGTGCGTCTAACCGACCTGGCAACCCAGACATCAGTACGAGGCGTAGACCTGAATTTCGAACTGGCCAATCCGCCCGTGGGCGCCGATGGCGCCATCGGACAAAGCAAGGTGGTCACCAGCCTGTCGGGAATCGCATCCACCTCCTTCTTCTGTGGCACCATGATTACGAGCTACCAAGTAGTGGTTTCGGGCAGCAGCGAACAGGTGGAGAAGAACCAATTCCAAATCACGGTCAAACAGCGACAGGGATACACCAGCGAGGATGATTGCCCGGCCGGCCACTCTTGTGTCGATGGTAAATGCCTGCCGACGGGCGGAGACGATTGTCAGAGCAACGACGATTGTCCCGAGGGTTACCTATGCCAAGACGGCTTCTGCCGGCCCGAGGGCTCGCTACCCGATTCCTGTACCTCATCGGCAGACTGCCCGACCGGGTACACTTGCCTAGACCATGTCTGTGTCCCTTGCCCAGACGACAACCCAGATGATTGCGTGCCCGGCGACGGCTGCCAGAGCGACGACGATTGTCCGCCGGGCTTTGTCTGCCAAAACGGCGTATGTGTGCCGGACAATCCGGAAGACGTAGTCATCCCCGAGCTTGGTGGCCGTTGGCAGACCCAGCATACCTTCGTGCTGGAAAAAGCCCTGGGCGGGCTGACCGTCACCGGCATTGTCGACAAACTACACCAGATCATTAACTTTTGCGACATCACCGGAATCGGATTTGTCGATGATCTTCTTTGCGACATCATCGACGATTATGTGCCCGATTGGGCGCAGTCCCTGGTCGAGATCTTCGCCAATTTACTAAACATGCTCAGCGAATTGCGCGCCGAAGGCACCATGGAGCTCGCCCATATGAATCCGCGCGAGTTGGTCTCGGGTACCGAAGTCTGGGATGTCATCCTGGTCCGATACTTGAACGCCTGCTGTGACTGCAACGGCCAGCCCGGCGATTGCTGCAACCCCTATGAGCAACCCGATTTTCCCGATTGCGCCACCATCGACCTGACCCGGCAGGATTTACAGGTGGGTGATGTGGGACTCAAGGTTCATCCTTTCACCGGCAAGATCCGGGTTGACCAAAGCGGAGCGCAGCCCGTCTCTACCTTGCTCATCGACCCCCGCAAGGTAGAGATTGAGTACGGCAAGTTTGTGGGCGCTCTGGTCGATCTTCTGGTTCAGATCTTTACCGGCTATGACGATCTGGAAGACGCCCTGGTCGATATCATCGACTGCGGGGCCATCCAGGATTTCGTCGACGACTTGCTCGGTTCCTGGGGCCCCGACATCGAAGCCGTCTGCGATGCCGCCAAACCCATGGCCGACGATTTGCTCAAGGGCCTTTTGGACCAGATCGGCATGGACTGGAAACTGCTTAAGTTTACCGGCTGGGCCACCGTCCACACCCAAGGGGATCCACCCTATGGTATTCGCCTGGGAGAGGTAGATTTCGAGAAAAACGACGACGGACATTGGCAAGGTGATGTCCGAATCGTAGTCGATTCCGAGCTCGAGGGCAGCTGGTACGGCGAGCGCTAAACGACTTTTCCCCTTTATTTTCAAGGACAAAAATGGGTTTGACAGGAAAGCTGGGTACAGCCTAGTATGCCCGGGTATCTATTACGACCCCTATTGGGTCTCCACTTATGGATGTTTCTTGCCGAAGGAGAAAAAAATGAAGAAGTATTTGTTTGGCGGGGCGGCTTGCTTGATGATCTTGGCTTTGGGTTTGGTTTCGGTTCACTGCGGTGGCGGCGGCGCCACATCTTGCACTTCCAGCGCCGACTGCGACACGGCCAAGGGTGAGTATTGTAACCTGGACACCAAAACCTGCGTGATCGACTCGGCCTGCACCATTAATGCCGATTGCAATAGCAACGAGTTTTGCAACCTGGTTAGCCGTAAGTGTGAAGCCCGGGTAAATGCCTGTGACGGCAAGTGCTGCGGCGACGACGGCCAGGGCGGCCAATGCCCCAATATCTGCGCCGGATCTCTCAGCTGTGACACCGGCTCCTGCGAATGCAAAGTCTGTACCCCCGAGTGCGGCATCCGCGAGTGCGGGCCCGACCCGGTCTGCGGTGAGATCTGCGGCTCCTGCTCGGGCACCCAGATTTGCGAAGACGGCACCTGTGTCGACTGTACCCCCAACTGCGCCGGCCTCGAATGCGGTCCCGACCCGGTTTGCGGCGAAGAGTGCGGTCCCTGTGGCGACGGTTTTCATTGCAATACCGGTGTATGTGAAGCCGGCGCGGCGGCCCCGGGCGACCCCTGTCCCAATGGTGACAGTGACTGCCCGCCCGAGTTCCCCATCTGCTTGTCCGGCGGCACCTTGACCTACTGCTCCAAGCAATGCGCCACCGAGGCCGATTGTCAGGGCGCGCCCAATTGCTGCGTGGACTTCGGCAGCGGCGCTTTCTGCTGGGACGAGACCCAATGCCCCGGCGACGCCGCCCCCGGCGCTCCCTGCCCCTTCGGCCTGGTCAATGAAGCCGCCGACAAGTGCAGCGAAGGCTCGGTATGCCTGGGTGTCGATGCCGACGGTGATGGCGGCCAGTGTGGCGGTGGAACTGCCGACGAGTGTACCGAACTGTACGAAACCTGGAACCGCGACTGCGTGTCCGGCGAATGCGGCGCCTCTTTCTGCTCGGCGACCTGTGAAGCCAACGGAACTTGCGTGGGCGACTTCGTACCCCAAGAAGTAACCGGCCTGGGCTGCCAATGCATTCCGCAACCCGACTCCGAGTGCACCGACGCCTCGGCCAATGTGGGCTGTACCGACGCCAACGCCGAAACCTGTATGCCGGTAGGTGGCTCGGCTCTGCTTTGCGCCGAAGCCGGCGACGTGCCCGAACTGGGCGATTGCACCGCCCAAGACGCGGTCTGCGAACCAGGTATGGTCTGTGTGCCGCTGGGTACCGTAAGCCGCTGCTGGAAACTATGCGACGCCGACGCCTTCCAGGCCGGCGATGCCGAGTTTGGTTGTCCCGCCGGTGAATACAGTTGCGCCGGCTGGGTCGACGTCACTCGCTGGGGATTCTGCGTACCCGCCGACCCCTGCACCATGGAAAGCGGCGGCGCCGAATGTGCCGCCATTGACGACGGGCTGACCTGTTCCGTGCAAAACATGGGCGAAGAGCCTGAGGATGACTGCACCGACATCCAC
Organism: Deltaproteobacteria bacterium; assembly: GCA_030591445.1. Classification (GTDB taxonomy): domain Bacteria; phylum Myxococcota; class B64-G9; order B64-G9; family B64-G9; genus JAUVBB01. The sequence goes on from JAUVBB010000235.1 coordinate 6,787, forward strand.
TGCATCTTCCACAGTGGTAAGACCGAAGGCGAAGCTTGCGAATACCTCAACTCCTGCGTCAACGGCCTGATCTGCATCGGCGATCCCGGCGTCTGCACCCCCACTTGCGGTCCAGGCGCCGTCGATGCCTGTGACACCGCTGGCGGCGAGACCTGCGTGGGTATCGATGGCTGCGTAGACACCCCGTCTGTATGGGGCGTATGCGGCACTGAGTAGAAACACCCGCGCTTTGGCGCAATTGTCCAAGTACAACCAGACCCCGAAGCTAACTGCTTCGGGGTCTTTTTTTATCGGCTGGCGTTCGGCGAGAGCCGCGGCCTGGGATCAGGCTCGGGCTGGGTTTCGTCAGGCTCGTCTCTGAGCCCGTATTTGCGGCAGCCAGTGGAGAACAGTAGAGCCTGAGCAGTTAGCAAAACCAGTAATACCTTGAACAAGCGACGCATGATTGCACCTCCCCCCTAAATTCCATGGACGCGTCCAGTCTATTTTTGCGCTCTCTACAAGTCAACCAGTTACGATGGTGCGACCAGGTAGGACCATTGCCTACAATTCAGGCAAAGCTACGACTTTGGCTTGACCTGGGCTCGGTGACACGGCAAGTATACGATTACCTTTTTCCAGGGGGAAGAAGGAGAAAGTCATGATGTCTCGCTGGTTGCTCTTTGTCGGCACCTTCATTCTCTTCACCGGACAGGCATTTGCTTCACCAGCCGGTACCGCCCTCGATCGCTTGCGCAACGATAACCGTGGCCCGGTGGAGCTTCAATCTCCTGTCGGCCAAGCTCAGCCCGAGTTGCTCACCGGATTGAAAGTCTTGATGCCCGGCCAAAGTGAGCAAGCCCGAGCCCTGTCTTTTCTGGAGCGCTACCGTGACCTGTTCCTACCCGGAGACCAGGCAAGTCAGATCAAAGTACACCGAGTAGTATCGACTTCCTACGGTAGGATTACCCAGATGGCCCAGTGGTTCGATGGCTATCGGGTCTTCGGCGCATCCCTGGCCGTGGGCGAAGATCACCTCATGCGCACGCGCCTGGTGGTCAACAAACTGCGGCCGGCAGCAATGGCATCTGCCCACCGAATTTTACCTCCGCTTGCCTTGGCCGAAGAAGCGGCGCTTCGGGCCTATATCGGCTCCACCGGCTCGGTCCGCGGCCAACCATGGACCGAGACGGTATGGTTCCCGTCCGGCGATCAAATCGGTCTGGTCCGGCTGGTCACCGTACCTGGCTCGGAACCGCTGGGTGATTACACCTACCTAGTGGCCGGACCCACGGCCAAGGTGTTGCATGTCTTTGCGCGCACTCCCATGGTGGCCCAGGGATACGCCTATTTGAGCAACCCCACCGAGGGTTCGTATCAGCAAGTCGACCTGCCTTACCTGAAAGAAGGCGCAGGCCACCTGACCGGCGACTATGTAACCGTGTATAACTGCGCCGGCTCCAGCCAAAACGGTTGCGACCAAAAAGCGCAGCTGGCCGAACCAGACGCCAACGGCGATTATCTCATCGAGCCGACCGGCGAGAACGATCCCAGTGAACTTGACGACAAGTTTGGCGAGGTCCAAGCGTACTACGGCATCAACACCATTCACGATTATTTCGAGGACTTGGGCTATACCCCCACGCCCATCCTTATCGGAGTCAACGTACCCATGCCCCAGCCAAATGCTTACTACGATCAGGGAGGCCAGAGCCTAGGCGGGCCTTCGATCATGATGGGTCAGGCCATGGGCATCGATCTGGCAGTGGAAAACGACATCATCTTTCACGAATACGGCCACCATGTCTTCGGCCAAATAGCCAATGCCAGCATGTTCGAGATGGACGAATACGGTCCGGTCTCCCACGGATTGGCCATGAACGAGGCTAGCGCTGACTACTTCTCCTGCTCGGCGCTAGACGATCCTGAATTGGGTGAGTATTTTGCCGAGCAATTGGGGCCTTTGTATATGCCCAATGGCTGGCTGCGCAATCTCGACAACGATCTAACCTGCCCGGACGGCCTCTTTGGCGAAGCCCACGACGACAGCGTCATCTGGAGCGGCTTTCTCTGGAATGTGCGTGAGTTGCTGGGCCAGCAACAGGCAGACAGAATTTATTTGGATGTGCTAAACGCCTTCCCCGACAATATCAGCTTTCCTTCGGTTACCGCTATCTATATGGCAACCGCGGAGCTAACGCTAGACGCCGGCACCATGGAGCAAATCCAAGCCTTCGTCGACGCTCGGGGCATCGCCGACTGCACCCGTTTCATCAACTTGAAAGAGGAAGGTCATACCGGTTTCGTCTGGGGCCTCGAGCTTTTGCAAGGCATGGCCAGTCTGGACTTTCTCCCCGGCGAGTTGCACTTCATGGTCCAGGTACCAGCCGATGCCACCAATTTGAATATTCACTGGGTAAACGGCACCCCCGGCACCGACGTAATCTTGCTGGTTCGCGACGGGCAACCGGTACAGCACCAGCTCAACCTCGGCACCTTCAACCTCGATTCCGAGTATGACTTCACGATCGAAGACAAGGGCGGCGACTATGCCATTCCCTCTGCCGATCCGCTTTTCGAGCCCGGCCACACTTACTACTTTCACCCGGTCAATCAGGGTATGAAAACGGGTGTGTACACCATCTTTGGATCAGTGGAATCCGATTCCAGCAATCCCGGCACTGACGGCGGCACCGACGGCGGTACCGACAATCCGGATCTCGAATGCGGCGAGGGCTTCGAGGCCTTCTTCGATGGTGACCGCTACCAATGCGTACCGGCTTGCAAGGACGGCTTTGAGCCCAAATTGGAAAACAACAACTGGGTATGCTCGGCAGGCGGAGGCGGCTGCGCTCACGCCACCGGCACCACTCCCAGCCTGTCAGCCTTACTGCTGGGTCTGGCCCTGGCGATCTTCCGCCGACGACGCCAATCATAGATTTATAAGTGAATCATCCCCTTCCGCAGGGCCATGACTACCGCTTCTGACCGAGAGGAAGTACCCAGTTTCTGGTAAATATGGGACAAATGCGTTCGCACCGCGCGACGAGACATGGATAGAACCTCACCGGTCTCCTGGTTGGTCAATCCGCGCGCGATAATCTGCAGCACTTCCCGTTCGGCGTCATCGAGCAAATCTTGGGCTTGTTGGGTACCGCCGCCTTGCTCGCTTTGAAAATAATTCCAAAATCGTCTGGCCATGCGTGGCTCGATGACCACGCCGCCGGCCAAGACCTCGATGATGGCGTCCCGTATTCTCTCCGGCGCCACTCGTTTGATGAGATAGCCGGAGGCACCGGCCTGGATGGCTCGGTAGACTTTTTTTTCGTCTTCGAAAGAGGTGAGAATCAAGATCTCAACCTGTGCTTGTTTGGCCTTGACCCGACGGGTGATTTCAATGCCATCAAGGTCTGGCAATTCCAAATCCAACAACACCAATTGCGGTTCAAGCGCGCGGATGGTCTCTATCGCCGATGCTCCATTCATGGCACTGCCGACAACCTGAAGATCTTGGTAAGTGGATAGAAGTTGTAAGAGACTCTTGAGGGTTCTCGGGTCATCCTCTACGACCACAAGTTCGATGGCATCGGTCATTTACTTTTCCCGGACCATCTACTCTTTCGCTTACGCCGCTTTTTTCGTTTGCTCTTTTTCTTGTCTGCCTGCTTAGGGTCCGGTTTTTTCGCTTCGACCTTGCTAGCTTTGCTCTTCTTGGCGGTAGCGGTGATGCCCACCAAACGTAGGTGCAAATGTTCTCCAGCAGTTACCTGGATGGTCTCCTGCAGCAAAAATTCACCATTGGGCCTCCGCACGGCTAGTTGATGCTGACCCACCGCAATAGGCTGACGACTAACCGGCGTGCTCTCGGTAAGGACCTGGTCATCCAAGAGCACCTTGGCCGGCACATCAGAATAAACCGACAACGAGGCCGAAAGACTTTCCACTGGCGGCTGAGAAAAATAGTCCCAAGTCATCCACAAACCAGAAATCACCACCGCCATCACCAAAACCAAAGTAACGATCAGAACCCGTTTGCCCTTACCCTCCGTCTCGGCCTCCGAACCGTCCGCAAACAAAAAAGCCCCTTTTGCCGTTCCCGGCATCGTCTTCTCATAATCAAGCGCCGGCGCAACATCCACCTTAGTATCTGGCTCCTCAAACTCCGGCCTGCCCTCCGTAGCTTCAGCGAAGGAGGGCCCAGCCTCAGGTTCAG
>JAUVBB010000477.1 GCA_030591445.1 Deltaproteobacteria bacterium
CTATTTCCGATAGGCTGGCGAAAGGCCCTCAATCATCGGGTAGTGTTTGGTGTTCAGCGTCTTGAGTTCCGCCTTTTCGGCTACCGCAGAGGCAGCCAAGATGGCGTCTGCGAGCCCCACGCCATGTGATCTTCCGTAGTTGCGCTTGTACAATCCGCCAGCCTTGGCAATCTCGGCCCCGACCGGGACGACGCGGAAGAGGGAGACAAAGCCGTCAAGCGCAGTTTGTTCGGCATCTTCCTTCACTCCGGCATAGAGTTCCGAGATGACGATGGACGATAAGATGATCTGGTTGGCGTGGGCCTCGATCAGGTCCACCGCCTGGCTGTGGCCCCGAAAAAAGTCGATCAGGATATCGGTGTCCACGAGAATTGGACTGGCCATGATCAGGCTCTGTCCCATTCGGCCCGCGTGGCCTCAAAATCGGGCAGGTCGGTGCGATCTTTCCAGATTCCGGCAGTTTCACGCAACACCGCTTCACGCCGAGCACAGCTCTCTTGCTCAATAAGGAGGTCGATGGCCTCTCGGATAAGCTCGCTCTGTTTCTTGCCAACGATCTTTGCAATCGCAGCCAATTCAGCACGTTGGCGCTCTGTCAGGTAAATCTGCGTTCGCACCATTACCCACCTCCAATACAAGTAATGTATACATTATCATTATACACCATTGATTCGACTTGTCAATTGGCTCGAAACCGGGCTGGCTGCCCTCAAAGGATGGATAAATGCCTGGATCTGGTGTTTTAGAGGGGGTGCTGGTTACCGCTACCGCTAAGACCGGCGGCCACGGCCTCCGCTACCGCCGCCGCCACCGCGGCTGCCACCGCCACGAGTGTTGCCGCCGCGCCCGCCGCCTTTGTTGTCGAGGCCGCGGACATATTCGATGAAGCTGGCTTTATCGTCCATGATGTCGAAGTAGTTCTTGCCCTTTCCGGGGCGGCGGTTTTGGCGGCCGGATCGACTTTGGTTGCTGCGGGGCCGGGGTCGCTCTTGGGAGTTGGGTGCGATGCGCCGGGCTGCGCCGGCGGCGAGCATCTCAACAGCGAGCTGGTTGATTTCAATCTTGTCGCGGGCGGCCAGGAAAGCGAGTTCGCGATGTAGTGAGGGGCTGAGCTCTAAGGCGACTTCTCCGCTAAATTCTTGCCCATCGATGGGTTTGGGCATCTCGGTGCCATTTTCTGCCGCTTTGCGGAAGGCCGCTTCCAACTGCTCTTCGACCTGGGTCAGTGCCTCGGCACGGGTGGCGCCGGTGGCCCGGATGTCTTTCAGTTCGGGGATCGAAGCGACGAAAAGCTGTTTGTCGCTAACGTAAGACACCTCTAAGCGGTAACCATCTGGGATCATCTTGCTCTCCTGACACGATCCTTACGCCGAAGGACTCGCACGAAAAAAAACATTACATTTTCCAAGTAGGTCGACGCGGGATCTTTTGGAGGGTAATTTCCCGCGTGCTTTCCACCATCGGGTAAAAACAAAGACCCGAATACGCAATGGTGAGGGGATAACACAAGGTTTCAGAGTTGTCAAAGTCAAAAAATAAAACCGGTTACAAACTGGTTCTCGCTTCTGTGCTTGTGTTACAATCTGCTACATATCGTGACATGCCTACGCGCCAGCTGCGCCGGGTAAACTGCAGGGGTTCTCATGGAAGAATCGAACGGTGTCATCCACGAGCCTTTTCCCAAAACCGTCGAGCGGACGCCCGGCCGAAATCCTTTGGGTTTCTCTCTGGAGTTTCGAGAAAATACCGCTTTGGTTAGTTTGCGTGATCGCAAACTCGAGGAGATTGGGCTAGACCTTTTTTCCTTGGAAGTACCTGGGGTAAAGTTTCCCTTTGATGTCAGCGGCGGGGCGGAACAGTTTCGCCATCATCGCTGCCGCATGCGCAGCTTGGTTTTGTCATTGCGCCAAGCGGAGTTGGCGTCGGTTCTTACCCGTCTGCTAGATCCGGCCCGTTTTGGGCTGGCGCAGATGGAGGTTGTTCTCGATCATGGGCAGGGTCGCTTGCAGGGAATGTTTACGGCCGGCTCGCACACTGTTCCTTTTACGGCCCGTATCGGATTTGAACCGGGTCCGGATCTTTCTTTGCGGGTGGGTTTTTTCGATATTCGTCTTTTTGGTTGGATGCCGGTAACGGCGACCACCTTGGTCGCGCAGATGGCGCGGGCCTTGGCCCCTTTGGGCGCGACGGCCCAGGGCGCGGCTTTCTTGGAATTTCATCCGGTTCGTGACTTGTTGCGCTGGTTGCTGCCAGTTCACGGATGGAAAATACCGGACATGACCGGAATGCGCATTGACCGGATTCGGGTGATGGGCGGGCAAGTAAAATTGTATTCCTTACGTTACCCCGACGACCTGGCCGAAGTCTTGACCGCCAACGGAGAGCTTGGCGAGGGCGAGGACCAGCAAGCCGCGCAGGCCGAGCGTCAGATCCTTGCTTTCCGGGAGGGCACCGAAGCCTACCAAGAGGCGGAGCAGGCTTTGTGCGCGGGCAAGTTGGAGTTGGCGCGCAAGCTTTACTTGGGCAAGGGTGGTGTGGAGCCGACTCACTCCTTGGCCGCGCGCCGGATGTTGGAAATCGGGGTAATTTTCCCCGAACGTTTCGACGAAATCCAGGATTTGGCCCAGGACCTGTTGGCCAAAGACCCCGAGTTTCTGCCGGCGCTGCTCAACCGGGCCGCCATGGAGCAAAAACACGAACATCCGGCCGCGGGCAAAACCTATGCCCAGGCGGGGCGTATCTTGGCGTTGCGCGCAGAGTCCCTCGACGCCATCCTTGCTTTCGAGCGGGCCGGCTCTTTGTTGCAGGCCCAAGACGCAGCAGACGCCATCGCTATTTACGAGCGGATTCTCGAGCTAAACGCGGAGCACCTTGGAGCCCTGGGGGCCCTGGCCGAGTTATATGAACAGGAGCAACAGTGGTACCGCGCAGTGCGGGTGAACTTGCGCTTGGTCCGCCTGCTCGAAGACCCCCACGAAATTGCCCAGGGGCATGTGCGCATGGGTTTGATCTTTCTTCAGCAGTTTGACGAGCCCGACAAAGCGCGCAAGCATCTGGACGCGGCCCTGACCCACGAGCCAGAAAACCTGATGGCCCTGGGTGTGCAGGCGACCATTCAACAACAGCGATCTCGTCCCACCCGGGCCGCGCGCTTGTTGCAGAAATTGGTCGAGCTATTGCAAGGTTCGGAAAACCGGCAGTTGCTGGTGGAGACGCGGCTGCGCCTGGCCCGACTGTGGGAAGAGGAGCTTGCCGATCCGGAGAGTGCCCTGCTGCAGTACGGGAGAATCCTAGAAGAGTTCCCCGATCATCTCGAAGCCTTGTATCGAGTTGGTTCCCTCTCGGCGGACAAGGAGCATTGGGACCGGGCGGCTGAATCCTTCAACCGCTTACTCGAACTTAAGAAGGCAGGCGCGAATCTGCCGCCGGATGTCACCAAGGCAATCGCCTTGCAGATGGGTCGCCTTTTCATGACGCGACCGGGTGGCGAGACCGAGGCGCGCAGATTTCTGCAACAAGCGGCCACCCTCGATCCCGAGGACATCGAAGTGCTGCTGGCTTTGGAGGAGCTGGACCGAAAAGAAGGCGACTGGGCTTCTTTGGTCACGGTGCTGGAGGCCAAGGCTCAGCTGCTGGAGGTGCCGGCCGAAAAACAGAAAATTTTGTTGGAGGCGGCCGAGCTTACCCAGCAAAAACTCTCCGAACTGGGTCGCGCCGAGCAGCTTTATCGCAAGGCGCTGCAACTCGATGCTTCTTCCCGCGCTGCCCTTGACGGAATCAGCCATATCCTCCGTGGCCAAAATCGCTGGCAAGAACTAGTGGAAATCCTAAACGCAGTGGCCCAGGCTGAGCCGGATCCGCAATTGGCGGCCAGTTGCTGGAGTGAGATTGGCCAGATCCAGATGGCGCATCTGGCTGACGAGGCGGGGGCCATGCATTCGCTGGTGGAAGCCCTGCGTCTGGACACCGGCAACCTGGAGTTGGCGAGAGCTTTGCTGGATCTCTATCGCGCGGCAAACAAACATGAAGAGATCATTGCCTTCTTGGACCAAGCCGATTCGCAGGACTGGGCACCCGAGGAGTGGGTGGCATTGGCTCTGGAGCGCGCCGGCATCCTGGTTCACAACCTGGAGAGAAAAAGCGAGGCCATCGAGGCCTATGCCCAGATCCTGAAGCTAGAGCCGAAACAGCTGGCCGGGCATAAGGCACTTTGCGATCTGTACTACCAAGGGGAGATGTGGACCGATGCTCGCATTTCTTTGCGGCGTCTGCTGGCCCTGTTGGCAGAAGAGAAGCAGCCGGTTGCGCAATTGGCCGAGCAGCAGAAACGGCTGGCCGTGGTCGAGGTCGAATTGGGCAACCGAGATGTGGCCATCGATCTTTACCAGGACCTCCTGGCCCGGCAGCCGGGTGATGAACAAACAGCCGGTCACTTGGGCCGCTTGTTGCGCGAAGAGGGTCGTTGGCAGGAGCTGGCGGTGTTTTATGCCGGCCAAGCTCTGGGCGTGACGGGGGAAGAGGCTGCGGCTCTGCATACGGCGGCGGCCACCATTTGGTGGGAGAAGCTCAAAGTTCTGGTCCCCGCTGCTGAACAATACCAAAGAAGCGTAGACGTGGCACCGGAGAGTGAAGCGGCCCCGGCGCGACTGGCGTCACTGCAGCGAGTCTATACCTGCATGGGCCAGTGGGACAATGTGGTCCCGATTGTGCGTAAACGCATCGAAAACGGCAAACCGGAAGAAAAAGCAGCCATGTTTATGGCCTTGGCTTCTATTTTGAGTTCCCGTCTAAATCAGCCGGAAGCGGCGGCCGAGTGCTGGCTGGAGGCCTTGCAACAGAATAACGAGTATTTGCCCGCTCTGTTGATGTTGGCCCGCCGTCGTTTCGAACAAGAAAAATACGAAGAATCGCTACAATTGGGTGAACGAGCCCTGGCGGTCATAGGCAGCGGAATTCACTTGTCGCCGGAACGCGCGGCGGCGGTGGCACTTGATACCGCCCGGGCTGCCTGGGCCTTGGAACGTCTGGACGCAGCGGCGCGTTTGTATCTGCAACACATGGAAGTGTTTGCCCAGCGACAATATGCCGGCGTGGATCCGGAGGCCCTGGGCCGACTCGAGCTCTTACTGCGAAAGCTCAACCGTTACCAAGATCTGGTCAACCTGTATCGACGCTGGCTGGCCTCGCCCGC
>JAUVBB010000338.1 GCA_030591445.1 Deltaproteobacteria bacterium
GATGTTTGGTTATGCCACCAACGAACCCGAAGAATTGATGCCGACGCCGATCACCCTGGCCCACCGCTTGGTGCGCAGGCTTCAAGATCAACGCCACAGCAATGAAATCGGTTTTCTCCGGCCCGATGGCAAGAGCCAGGTTAGCGTTCGTTACGAAAACGGCAAACCCAAAGAAGTCACCACCGTAGTGATTTCTACTCAGCATGCGCCCGAAGTTGATCACGCTACCATTCGCGAGGCGGTTATCGAGCAAGTGATCAAACCCTCCATTCCCAAAGAGCTACTGGGTCCGCAGACCGTGTTTCATGTCAATCCCACTGGGCGATTTGTCATCGGTGGTCCGGCCGGCGATTGTGGTCTGACTGGGCGCAAGATCATCGTCGATACCTATGGTGGCTGGGCCCGGCACGGCGGCGGTTGTTTCTCGGGCAAGGATCCCTCCAAGGTGGATCGCAGCGCGGCCTATGCCGCCCGTTATGCCGCCAAGAACATCGTGGCCGCTGGTTTGGCCGATCAGGCTGAAGTCCAAGTGGCCTATGCCATTGGCGTGGCCGATCCGGTATCGCTGATGGTGACCAGCTTTGGCAGTGGCAAGATTCCCGACGAGATGATCTCGGAACTGGTCAGCAAACACTTCCCATTCCGGCCGGCCGACATTATCGAACAACTGGACCTGAAGCGGCCCATTTACCGGAAAACCTCGGTGGGTGGCCACTTTGGCCGCGCCAATCCCGACTTCTCCTGGGAACGAACCGACAAAGCAGAGATTCTACGCGCGGCTGCCGGTGTCTAAGGTCTGATTTTCTAGCGCGTGGACTTCGCAAAAGACATCTTGCTAGGTTTGGTCCAGGGCCTGACCGAGTTTTTGCCCATCTCCTCTACCGCTCATCTGCGCGTGGTTCCGGCTTTGCTAGGATGGCAGGATCCCGGGGCGGCTTATTCGGCGGTAGTGCAGCTGGGTACCTTGGCCGCGGTGTTGGTCTACTTTTTTTCTGACTTGTGGGCCATGACCAAAGCTTGGGCCTTGGGATTGGTTAGTGGTCGACCCTTTGCCGAGCGCGATGCCCGGCTAGCTTGGATCCTGATTGTGGGCACTCTGCCCGTGGGCGTGCTGGGTTTGCTTTTCCAAGACCTCATTGAAACCAGTTTGCGCTCACTCTGGGTGGTGGGGGCGGCGCTCATTGCCTTGGCCCTGTTGCTGGCTTTGGCCGAGGCCATGGGTAAGCGCAGTCGAGATCAAAGCGAAATTGGCTGGCTCGATGGGCTATGGATTGGCGCCGCCCAGGCCCTGGCGCTGATACCCGGTGCCTCGCGCTCGGGCGTGACCATTACCGCCGGGTTATTTCTGGGCCTGAAGCGGGCCGATGCCGCCCGTTTCAGTTTTCTGCTCAGCGTCCCGGCGGTGGCCGCCTCCGGCCTATACGAGTTATGGGCCCTGATCCAGGCTGGGGCCTTTGCCCAAGGTACCATCTCCGTACCCTCGCTGCTGCTGGCCACGTTAACGGCGGGAGTCAGCGGCTATCTGGCCATTGCCGGACTCATTCGTTTCTTACAGAGCCGCTCCACGGCCGTCTTCATCTTGTATAGGATTTTACTCGGGGCAAGCATTTTTGCCCTGGTGGCGACTGGGGTACTAGCGGCTTAATACCGGAAGGTCGAACCGCCGATAAACTCGCGCAAGATGGAATTTTGCGGGACGGCGTCGGGGAAAATGCCCACGAACATAGCCAGAAACTTCATCATGCGGTGCACTTCCGGGTAAGCCGGGTCTTGCTGGGGCACCTCGCGCAAGAAGCGTTCGGCATAGATCTTGAGCACGGCGGTTTCATAAGGCAAGGCCGTGTTGAACATGGCATCGGCCGATTCCTGAAAGGGATAAATATCGCGGATTTCGCCCCGGCGCACCGAGGGCCAGATGCGAATGGTATCGGCGGAGGTGTAACCGCGGTAGAGCCGGTCCCGGACAATGCGGCGCAGCAGCCGGGCATCGGTGGTATGAATCCGGTTGTGATCATCGAGGCAAAGCTGGGTCAAGGCGCTGACATAGACCTTGAATTTTGATTCGGGAGGCACCAGCGAGGTGAGCCGATCATTCAAGCCATGGATACCCTCGACAATGAGCACATCCGACGACGACAGGCGCATGGGGATCCACTTGTTCTCTGGTTGCCGCTTGCCCGTGCCAAAGTTAAAGCGAGGCGTCAGCACTTCCTGGCCCGAAAGCAAGGCCAGCAAGTGCTCGTTGAACATCGGTACATCGATGGCCTCGATAGATTCAAAGTCATACTCACCACTCTCATCCAGCGGCGTATCCTCGCGATCGACATAGTAATTGTCGATAGAAAGCCCCACCGGTCTCAGCCCACAGACCTCCAATTGTACTGATAGGCGCTTGAGAAAGGTGGTTTTGCCTGATCCCGAAGGCCCGGCAATGAGCACAATCCTGACCTGTTGCTTGCGCCGGGCAATGTCGTCCGCGATTTTTGCGATCCTCTTCTCGTGAAAACCTTCGACCACGCGGATGGCTTGTTTGATACCTCCGTGGGTACAAAGCCGGTTCAGGGCTCCCACATTTTCGACGCCCAAGCCCCGATTACGTTCGCGGCTTACCCGGTGAATGTCGAACAGCTTGGTCTGGTTCGACGGCGGCTGATCCAGTGCTTCACTAGAATCCAAGGAAGCAAAGCGCATTACCAATCCCGGTGGATAGGCTGAAAGCCCAAAATGAGTCAGATAGCCCGTTGACGGGGGCACCGGCCCGTGGTGAATGTCTGAGCTTTCGCCCAGGTGCACCAGCCGGATGTTCTCGTGCCAGAAAGTGTCAAGCAGCGCCACCCGATCATGCTGACCACGCCCACTGAAACGCCGAATAGCCTCTTGTACCCCGCAACGCTCCCGTTCAAAGGGCAAGTCTTGGGCCACCAGCTCTTTCATGCCCGCTTGCAGTTTTTGCAGATTCTCACTGGTCAACTCCTCCGGGCCGATCCAATCGAAGAAGTACCCATCCGCCAGCGACTGCCCCACCACCAGCCGCACATCGGGAAAGAGCTTGCGGGTAGCCTCGATCAGCAAAAAAATACAACCCCGCCGATAGATCTCCATCCCCGCTTCCGAAGCCAACGAGACCAAACAAACAACCGCCCCGTCGTACAGAACCTTGTCCAACGGAACCATCCGATTGTCCACCAGCGCCCCAATAGGCCGCTGCAAGCCAAACCCCGGATCCGTCTGCTGGGCCACCAAGGCCAAAGTAGTCGTCCCCTCCGGCACCTTCAGCGGCTTACCTTGTAGCTCGATATGTATAGTTTTCATGGTGTATCGAGGTTAGCACCCGGCTAAGAGCTTGGCAATATTTGGCGCTTTCGTAATGGGTGGAACTCATGGACGGAGGCATTCGGCTTTGATAACATTTTTGTTTCTTGCAGGATTGCAGTATGGAGGTCAGACCTCATTGTGATTGGCGAGGTGAAATAATGGGCGCGGCTAGGGCTGGAATCGAAATTGTTACCGGCGATATCACGCGATTGAGCGTTGACGTTATCGTTAATGCGGCCAATGAGAGAATGCTGGGAGGGGGTGGGGTCGATGGTGCGATCCATGCTGCTGCGGGCAAAGAATTGTTGGCGGCGTGTCGGGATGTTGCCGAGCTGCGCGCTGGGGTGCGTTGTCCGACGGGAGAGGCGCGATTGACCCCGGCTTTTGGTTTGCCAGCCAAGTGGGTGGTGCATACGGTTGGGCCCATTTGGCATGGGGGCGGACGGGGCGAGCCAAAACTGCTTGCTTCCTGTTATCGGCAATCGCTACAGCTTGCCCTGGGGCAGGGAGCGAAATCAATTGCTTTTCCGGCCATCAGCACGGGCGTGTATTCCTACCCGCCGTCATTGGCGAGTACGATTGCGGTTCGCGAATGTGACGGCTTTCTCGCCGACAATCCATCGTTCGAAAAAATTCTCCTGGTTGCTTTTCGGCAACAGGCCGCGGATATTCTTCGCCAGGCGCTTGGCGCGCTGGGAACGAAACAATAGTCTGTCATCTTGCGCTGGGCGAAGTGGGCGTGATATGAAAATTGTAACGAGTCAAGACAAGACGGTAGTGAGGGAAGCGGTGGCGGTGATCCAGCAAGGGGAGATATTCGAAGAAATTGCCGGGGCCTTGCGCGGCCATGATCGGCGCCGCTTGTCGCCGACGGGATTGCGTGAGTCGGCGGTGTTGGTTCCGCTGTATCTCAAAGCGGGAGAGATGCATTTGCTTATGGGTTTGCGCAGCGATCGGGTGATGACCCACAAGAGCCAGATTTCTTTTCCGGGGGGAACTTGTGATCCAGAGGATGCCGACCAGGAAGCGACTGCCTTGCGGGAGGCCTGGGAGGAAGTGGGGCTCTTGCCTAAGGATGTGGAAGTGCTGGGTCTGTTTGATGATATCACTACCTTCACGGGTTTTCTGGTGACTCCGGTGGTGGCCCGCATTCCCTATCCCTATCCTTTTCGCTTGAGCGAAGCGGAGGTGGAGAGCTTGTTGGAAGTGCCCTGGGCGGTGTTTGCCGAGGGGCTGGGTCATCGTAGCGAGCAGACGGAAGTGGACGGTAAGACGCATCGGGTCGATTTTTATCAATTCGGCGAGCACGTGATTTGGGGAGCGACTGCCAGGATTGCTCGGTGCTTGGTGGAGTTAGTGGGATCGGGCAATCATGATAACCAGGAGGAAAAATGATTTATTCACTGATTATGGCGGGCGGGTCGGGTACCCGGTTCTGGCCGCTATCGCGTGAATCCTTGCCTAAGCAGTTCTTGCCCATTGGCGGGCAGCAGCCATTGCTGCGATCCACGGCCGAGCGCGTGTTGCCCATCAGCGGCTGGGAAGGCATATTGGTAGTGGCATCGAAGAAGCATACGCCCCATATTCGGCGAATTCTGCCCGAATTGCCGCGGCAAAATCTGATCGTGGAGCCGCGGCCGCGTAACACGGCACCGGCCATTGGCTTGGGTGCGGCCACGGTGGCCGCGCGGGATCCGGAAGGCGTGCTGGTGGTGCTGCCTTCGGATCATGTTATCAAGCCGCCGGGTAAGTTTCGTTCGCTCATCAAGGCGGCCTGTGTCGAGGCCCGCTCGGGCGCCATGGTTACCTTGGGGGTGGTGCCCTCGCGTCCGGAGACTGGTTTCGGATACATTCAGACCGGCAAGGAATTGGGGAAATCAGGGGGCGTGGCGGTCTTTGATGTTCATGGATTTACCGAGAAACCAGACTTGCCCCGGGCCATGGGATATCTGCAGAGTGGTTCCTACTACTGGAACTCGGGCATGTTTATTTTTACCGCCCAGGCAATTTTGCAGGAGTTGGCGCAACACATGCCGGTCTTGCACCGGGGTTTACAGCGTGCATTTGCCGGCAAGGTTCGAGAACGAGGTGCGGTTTTGCAGCGCTTGTTCAATCGCATCGAGGGTGAGTCTATCGATTACGGGGTGATGGAGAAATCGAGCAGCATTCACATGCTTCCCTGTGACTTGTTCTGGTCCGATGTGGGCAGCTGGGCGGCTTTGCCTGAAGTGGCCGACCTCGATGAGTCGGGGAGTGTAATCGAAGGCGATGTGCTCAACTTGAACTCCCAAAATTGCATTCTTCATTCCGAGGGGCGACTGGTTGCTTGTGTGGGGTTGCAGGATCTGGTGGTGGTTGAAACCCCAGACGCCGTGCTGGTTAGCCCAGTCAAAGAGGCCCAACAGGTCAAGCGCGTGGTCGAAGAACTGCGCCGCCGCAAAAGGAAGAAGAATCTCTAAGACAGGGCTCGGTCAGGGAAGGAGAGTCGGGTGAAGGCAAATCAGCCGGCGATAGGTATTGATCTGGGCGGGACCAATGTGCGTGCCGCCGTGGTGGATGCCTCCGGGTCCGTCTTGTCCTCCTATCGACAGCCTCTGGGCGCGAAGCGCGATCCACAATCGGTGCTGGACCTTGTTTGCCAAGCGGCCCACCAAGCGATGGCGCAGGCGGCGACGCCGGCCGAGGAATTGGTCGGGGTGGGAATCGGAGTGGCGGCCCAGTTGCGCGGATCCAGCGGGATGGTAGCAGTGGCGCCCAATCTTGGCTGGCGAGAAGTTCCTTTCGGCGCCATGGTGGCCAAGGATTTAGGTCGTTCTGTGCGCGTGGTCAATGATCTGGAAGCCATCTGCTGGGGCGAAGTCGCCTTTGGTGCCGCCCACGGATTTAGGGACGTGCTGGTGGTTTTCGTGGGCACCGGAGTGGGCGGAGGCCTGGTTCTCGATGGCCAACTATACCAGGGGGCCAGCGGGGTGGCGGCAGAAATTGGGCATGTTAAGGTTTTTCCCTCCGGACGCAACTGCGGCTGTGGTGGTACGGATTGTCTCGAAGCCTATTTGGGTGGCGCCAACTTGAGCCGTCGCCTACGCGAGGAAGCCGAGGCAGGCTGGAGTGAATTGATGACTTTGGCCAAGGCCGATCCCGCGGCCATTCATCCCGGCCTGGTGGAACAACTGCATGCGCAGGGAGATCCCCGGGCAAAGCAGCTTTGGTCCGAGCTGGCCGAGCTGTTTGGAACCGTGCTGGCCAACTCGGTCACCCTGCTCAATCCCTCGGCGCTGGTGCTCGGCGGTACTGTTCTTTCCGGTTGCCCCCGCTTGCTCGATCTTTCTCTGGTCGTGTTGCGGCGCCAGGCCTTGGCGGTTGCCCTAGAGACCTTGACCATCAAACCGGCAAGCCTGGGCGATACAGCCGGTGTGATCGGTGCTGCCGATCTGGCCAGAAAAGACAACTAAAATCCATAAGGAAGAGCGCTTGATGACGGACGCGGCCTTTGGTTCTGGCCGCTGGGCAGGGAGCGGGGAGTGTTCAAGGAGGCGCCCTGGCTGAACATGGTGGTGGCTTTCACCAGGCGCAAGATGGCCAGGTGGTAGTTGAGTTCTTCTTGGGCTTCACCGATTTCCGAGACAAAAAGCAGGGAATTGGCTTCCTGTACTTCCAGATGAGTGCTGACGCCGGCATCGAAGGATGCCCGAGCCAGTTGTACCTGTTCTCGGGCCAACTCCGCCGAACGGCGTGATTTGCTCAGGTTGCCCTCGGCCATCTCTAACTTCATCCAGAGCTGACGGATTTCACTGATGACATTTTGGCGGGTTTGCTCGATCAAGAGAGTTGCTTCGCGAATTTTCGAGCGAGCCTCATCTAGATAGGCATAACGCAGTCCACCGTCGTAGAGGGGGATGGTCAGCGCCAAACCCACATTCCAGGTGACATACTCATCGGTGAATCCTTTGACGTCGGCCACCCTCAGGTTGCCGGTGGCAATCAGGGATGGCAGGAATCGATACCAAGCCTCCCTTTTCAGCTCGTCGGCGATGCCAAGATTCATGCGCGAGGCCGCGATGTCCCTTCGTTTGGCCAAGGCTTGATCGATTAGCTGCTGTAGGTCTCCGGCCGGTTTTTCTGGGGGTGCGGGCGCTACCAGGGTAAAGGATCGTCTTTGCCCGATCAGCAGTTGAATGACCTCCTTGGCCAAGGCCAATGAATTTTGCGCACTCTTCTGATCTTGTTCAGCTCGGTTGAGTGAGATTTCCGCGCTCAAGAGCGTGATCTTGGGAGTTTCACCCACGTCGAATTTTGCCTGCGCCGCCTTCAGGTGCTCTTTTCGCAAGCTGACTGCGTTGTCGGCAATGTCTAGGAATTTCCTGGTGGTCAGGGCGCCGTAATAGGCGACTTCCAGGCTGTAGAGCAGGTACTCTTCGGCGTTTTCTGCGTTGATTTTGGCCAGATCAAAGGCACGATAGGCGTTTTTGATGCTAGAAAAAGCGCGGGCCAGCACAATGGGTTGGCTGATGTGCGAGGACAATCCAAAAGAATCCTGTTTCTGAATAGTTTGGGTCTGGGAACTGGTAAAACAAAAGCCGAGGTCTGGATTCCAATAGACTCCGCAATCCTCCGCGGTCATGCCAAAAGAGTTCGGATCGGGATAGGTGAGATCCATTCCGGTGTTGTGGTGGGTGTAGGTACCAGTGGCCGTCCACTGTGGCTTGTACATGGACCAGGCCTTATCAATGAGCAGCTCAGTCTGGTATAGCTTCTCCTGAGTAAGCCCAAGCGAGGGGTTTGCTTTTTTGGCCAAAGCCTGGGCTTCCGCCAAACTCAGTTCGC
>JAUVBB010000271.1 GCA_030591445.1 Deltaproteobacteria bacterium
GTAAAAACAAACAACCTTTTTACTTTCTACTAGGGTTGAATCTACTCAGGGTAAAAATTATTATCAAAGCTGAAGCGTATCTAAGCGCGACCCAGACAAAAACGAGACAAAAATTGAGGGACGACCCCTTTTTGGCGCTCGGTTTTCCCTACTCCGTATAACCGAGGGAACGAAGCATTTCTTCGGTCTGTTCGTCAATCTTGGCTTTTTCTTCGCTAAATTTGACCTTGCCTAAACGGCGCATTTTGTCCAGATAGCCGCGTAAGCGTTTGGCCAATTCGGGCTTTGTTGGGGCCAGGTTGTGCAATTCACCGGGATCGGCTTGCAGATCGTAAAGCTCTACCTTGCCTTTGCGCATGGCATAGCCGGGATAAAAACTACGGGTTTTCAGGTGTCGAATGAACTTGTATTGCCGGGTTACCAGCGCCTCTAGCTGTCGGCCGGCATGGGCGACATAGGCTGCTCCGCCCGAGGGATCTTCCTGCTGTCCCAGCGGCCACAAATCCCGACCGCGGAGCTTCTCGGGCACGGGCAAACCCAGGCGGGTAAGCAATGTCGGCATCACGTCTACCAGCTGCACCACGGTGCTTACGCGCCGGCCCTGCGGCTCACCCGGCACCCGCACAATCAGCGGCACCTTGGCGGTGGTCTCAAACAGGCCACCGTGCAAAAACCATAAGTGGTGCTCGCCTAGTGACTCTCCATGATCGGAAGTGAAGACAAAAATCGTCCGTTCCCAAAGACCGTTCTTTTTCAGGCTATCGACCAGCTGGCCAATATGAAGGTCAAGCCAACTCGCCGAGCCATCATAGCTGGCCACCACATAGTCGGCGTCGGTAATGCCGCGCAGCCACTTCTTGATGTACTTGTTGTCACGGTGATGATCGGGAAAAAATTTCCAGGCCTTTTGCAGCGAACCGGCGCTGCCGGCATTGGGATCGCGATCTTTCGGGTAATACATGCGGGCATATTTTCCCGGGGCATAATACGGGGTATGGTTGTCGATGTAATGCACCCACAGGTAAAAGGGTTGAGACTTTCCCGCGCGCGAGTCAAAAAAGGGCAGAACCCAGCGATTGGTCTCGTCCGCCTTGCGAATGTGATCGCAGCGAGCAAACTCGTCGATGCCTTGCGGAATATTGGAAATTTCCGGGTTGAGCCACGGCAAATTAACAATGGCGGCCGTATGCCAGCCCTTTGCTTTGAGGATCTCGGGCAGCATGACAATGTCGTCACTGATGCGTGCCGTGTTCGAGAAGGCCCGGTGTTCCTCGGGAGAAACCGAGCTAAACAAAGAGGCATGAGAGGGCGTAGTGGTGGTAATGGCGGTATAGGCCCGTTCAAAGAGCGTCCCCTGCGCGGCCAAGGCGTCAATGTGCGGCGTACGGACCTTTTCGTTCCCGTAGGCCCCCACCCGATCGGCCCGCAAGGCATCAGCCGTGATCAGGACGATGTTGTATTTTTTATCCACGGCTCGGCCCGTGGCCGGCAACAAGAAGACAGTCCCTAGCAAAACTAGCATCAGAGCGTTCATTCTTTTCATGCGTTTTCCTTCGCGATTATGGAGTCAGTTCCAAAAACACCGGACTGCTCCAGACCATGTCTGTTTGTTCCCCCGCACCCTGTACTGCTCGCACATAGTAATAATGTCGACCTGGAGCCGCCTCTCGGTCCGTCCAGTTCATCTCGGCACCAAGTGATGCGGGCGAGATGCGATGTAGCTCTTTGCCGTCCCGAACCAGCACCATTGATTTAATTTCCAGCGTTCCTTCGACTTTGGCCGTGATGCTCACCGGGCCCTTCGTTTGCCCCTCTTGCCCCATGCCGATGCCGGCCGCGGTCATTTTCACCGACATGGCCGCCCCCGAGCTTGCAAAAGTTGCCCGCGAGCGCATAGCCTGAAACAGCAGATCCCTTCGGTTCTCAGCGGCCCATACCCCGGTCAGCCCATGAGACCATGGGTTTCGCCGCCGGCCGATGCCATGGTGCCAGGCCAAACCATGGGCATCGGAGCCGCCCACGAAGCCAAATTTCAGGCCGCGGTCAAGACCATCAACGGCAAACATGCCCGCCATATTTCCCCTGGAAGCAATGGGCAAGTTGCCGGCATACTCACCCGCGCCATGCACCGAGACAATCTCGAACAAGCACTGAATGCGCTCATCGGCGGCATTCCAATCGGTGCCGGTCCAGCTGGTATGATGCGGAATGGCCAGAGCCTCGACCCCGGCCAAAGCGCCGAAAAGTTTCTCGGTGCTGGAAAAACCCTGCCGGAATCCGTGCAGCCGCTTGGGGCGCTTCAGGTAATACACATTGCGATGACCGGCGCCCTTGGGATACGACGGGCTGGTCCACTCAAAGCTATATAATGTGGAGAAGCCGTCTCGGCGATTGAAAGCATCGCTTATCCAGAGATTCTCCTCATAGGCCGATGGAAACAGCCGGGTGCCGATGATCCCGCCATGATCGGTCAAGACCGCGAAATCCAGCCCGCTTGCCCAAGCCCGGGCATAGATTTCGTCGTTGGGCCCGGTTCCGTCGGTTGCCGCCGAATGCATATGCAGATCGCCGAACAACACCTGCTCGCCAGTCTCTGCTTTGGCGTCCCCGGCCAAGCGAATCCGGCGGCGCTTTTCAGCCGGCTTGCTTCCCGCCCTGGCCAACACCCAGGCCGGAGCTCTCACCCGTGCATCAGAAAAGGAGAAGCGCTCCAGGACCGCGTGGTGGCGCGCGCGCCGGGCCAACAAAACCGTTCCATCCGCTGCCCAGACCATGCTCGCCTCTTGACCCCGCGCTCCCCAGCCCCGGCGAGTCAAATCGAGCACCGGCGATACACCGGCATCATCGACCCGCTGCAAGTACGCCCCTTGGGAAGGACGGGAAAAAATAACCACTCTCCCCTTTGGACTGACCGCCAAGGCGGGAAATTCAGCTCCTTGCTGCTCTCCGGCCGGCTCTTGGGCCGCCTGGGCATCTTCGCTAGCCAGCGCAAATATCTTGTCGCCGGCCACTTTTCGCAGTTCCCACCACTTAACCAAGCCGTGACGATGACTGGAATGATAGGCAACGATGACCCCGCCATCCGGGGCCGGAAGCAATCGTGGGGCAGCTTGTATTCCCTCTCGGCCATCGATCCTGATTGTCTCCAGCCAGTCAGAGTCAAGCCGCCGGCGCAAAAATACGTCGTAGTCGGGATCACCGGCAGCATCAGATACATCACTCACCAGGCGATCCCAAGCAACCAGCACTGTCTGGCCAGACACGGTCACCGATGGTCGCCGATCAAAGGGCCCGGCGGAAATCGCCTGGGCTTTGCCCAAGGGTCGGCCATTGGCGGCAAAGGCACGTCCATACACTTTCACCTGGCCCGGGTCGGCCTTGCTTGACTGCTCCCAGACGACATGCACCTGCTTATTGCCGCCAATCGCCAAATCGGGATCGCAGGCACGACCGCTGGCATTAGAAACCGGCACCACCGGCCCCGGTTTTCCCGGATAGACCTTACGTAAAAACACCGCCCGGGCGTGTGCATCGCCAGCCGTCCGCTTAGACTCACCACACCAGGTCAACCAAACGGCTCCGTTGGGCGCTGCCGCCAGCCGCGGATGCCAAGCCCGGGATCCGGGTGAAACCATTTTAGGATCGCTCAAACCCGGGCGCTTCAGACTTCCTTTTTGCAACCAGATTTGCTCTCGATTCTCCTGCAAAACAACCACCGCCGTGATCACGGTTCCTGCCGGCGTCACCGCCACCGTGGCCGGGCCGGTCAACCGGCCGGGCATGAGCGTCTGTACCTGATGACGGGTCACTCCCAAGCGGGTCTGACCCGCGACCAGCTTTTCGGATCCCGCTCCGGCAACCTGGGCAAATGCAATGGGGACAATCAGGGTGAACATTAAGGAGATGGGCTTCGGTCCCAGCATTTTGGCAAAAGCAAACATGACCACAGTCTAACCACCCTCCCGGCAACGAGCAAGCCTCCATCCCCATCCAGGCCAAAATACCTTTGACAGTATTCCGGGCTTCCGATAGACCAAGCCATCCCCAGAACATACGACAGAAGGAGCATCGATCATGTCCCAGTCAGTTTCCAATCTGGTTGAACAATATGATTTTTCGAAAGTATTGCGCTTCGCCCAGGAGCTGATCCAGGTGCCCAGCCTCTCCGGGCAGGAAAGGGCGGCGGTGGACCTGTGCCTTCACCAGGCCGAGGGGCTCGGATTTGACGAGGTCTCCTTTGACCGAATGGGCAACTTCATCGGCCGGATGAAGCTGGGCAACGGTGCCGGCAAGAAGCTGCTGCTCACCGGCCACCTTGACACCGTCAACGCCGATCCGGCGCTATGGGCGCCCGAGACCGGGCCGCATTCGGCCGTGATCCGCGATGACAAACTCTACGGTCGGGGCGCTTCCGACATGAAGGGCGCGGTGGCAATCATGCTCCACGCCGCCCACTTGCTCAAGCAGTTACCACCAGGAAGCCTGGTCGGCGAAGTCATCGTGGTGGGCACCGTGGTCGAGGAACTATTCGAAGGCGTTTGCTTCATGGAGGCCCTGGACGAAATCCGACCCGACTTCGTCATCGTCGGCGAGGCCACCAGCTGCAAGGTCAACATCGCTCAGCGGGGCCGGGCCGAGATCCTGATTACCGTGTTCGGAGCCAGCAAACACGCCTCGGTGGGCCGCACGACCATCAACCCCATCGAACAAGTGGCCTACGTCATCGACGCTTTCCACCGCGGCTACCAATGCGAGGCGGTCGAACTTTTGGGCAAGCGCAACATCGTCCCGACCGACATCAAGATTCCGGTCGGCGGCGGAGGCGGATTAGACGGGCGTGGAGGCAACTCGACCGTACCCAATCGGCTAGAGCTGACTTACGACCTGCGTACCCTGCCTGGCGACACCGCCGAGTCGATCATGAAGCTCATCAAGGACAATCTCGACCCGGTGTTTGCCAAGAGCAAAGATAAATACCCGTCCTTCCAGGAAGCCGACATCGTTTTCGGCCGCGAGCGCTGTCAAACATTCACTGGGGTCTCACTAGAACAAGACAAGTACGCCCCCGCCTGGATGACCCCCGAGACCGACGAGATCGTCACCAAGGCCCTTAGTGGACTCGGTCAAGCCGAACTACCGGCCGAGATCGGCGCTTACAAGTTCTGCACCGACGGCAGCGCAATCCCCTGGTACCGAGAGCAGTTTCCGGACCGAGACGACATCCAGATCATCGGCTTCGGCCCCTCCGAGGAAACCCTGGCCCACGTGAACAACGAGTTCATCGAGCTCGATCAGATGAAGCAAGCCCTCCGCGGCTACCTGGCCATCGGGGCCGAATTGCTCAAAGCGTAGGGAGTTCTGCCAGCAAAGGAAAACCCATGTCGATAAGATATACTGTACTTCTGCTGCTGACCTCCCTGAGCCTTTTCCATTGTACCTCGCGTGGCCCCGATCCGGCCGCCATGAAGATTATCAAGGCGGCCGGCAGCCAGGCTATGCTTACCGTCATCGTAGAACCCAAGCGCTGGGCCAAAACCCGCGCCAGCCTGCAAGCCATGCTGGCCCAAATCCCGGACCAGAAAGTCCAGCAAAGTTTACAAGCCCCGGACTTGTATCAAGCCATTCGGGCCCTGGCCGAGGCCGCGGGCAAAACGGGATGGCCGGCTCAATTGACCGGTTGGGATGCCTCTCGACCCATCGTGGCCGCCTTGTTCGAACCACAGGTGGGAGATTTGGTATTGGCGGCGCGATCTTTGCTGGTGCTATCGCCAGCGCAAATCACCAGCGATGGTTTACCGGGCATACGCTCGCGGATCTTGGTTCCGGCCATTGATAGCCAAGCCTTGGCCGGGGATTTGGCCCTCTTGCTGGGTACCATGGGGCTCGGCGACTGTTCGGCCCAGGCCGGCTTCTTCTGTACTTTACCATCCGGCGGAGGCTTGGTGGGCCTGACCGCTGAAGAGGGCTGGGTTCGCATCGAGATTCTGACTAGCGAAATACCCGCCGGTCAGCATAGCTGGGCCGACCGCTGGCAAGAATTGCGCGATCAACCAGTGGCCGCGGCCAAAGCAATCGACAGCCCGGCCTGGCGTCTGGCGGCCGGGGGCCGGCACCTGCTGGCCTTCCATGTCCGGCCCTGGCAACTACGTGATCTGGCCAGCCAAATAAACACCGGCAAGATCATCGAGGTTCTCTCCATGGTCGAGCCGGCCATGCGCGCCACCATGATTGCCGCCGGCTTGGCCGAAGTGGCCGGAGGCTACCTGCTCATGTCCTCCGAGGGCGCCGAGATGGAGGACATTGCCCTGGGCTGGGACTTTAGCCAAGGCCTGCGTCTGAGTTACGTGGCCGGCCTGACCCCTCGCGGTGAACAGATCATTCGGGCCGGGCTGAAATCGGGCAAAGAACCGCTGGCCGCCACCGGCAAAGACCTTTTGGCCACCGTCTGGTCAAGGATAGATCTTGGCGCTATGTTGGCGGCAGCCGGAAAACTCCCTGTTTTTGCCGAGATGAAAAAACCGCAGGCCATGGTGCAAGCCATCCAAGAAGGCGGCGTGTTATGCCCGCTGCATTTTGCTCTCCGCAGCCCCATGGGTCTGGCTCGCAGCCTCCTGGAACTCATTCCCATAGACATCAAAGGCTTTTTGCCCCGCAGCATGAGCATGGCTTTGACCGGTCTCAAACTGCGGCCGGACCAGTTCGAGGTCCAAGCGGCGGCGGCATTGCATGTCCCGGCCAATTTTGATGCGGCTTTGGCGCAAAAAGGACTGGCCATCTTCGAGAAACATACGGAACAAAAAGTTGAGATGCAGATCGTGGGCAAAGAGGGTCAACAGCTGGTATATTTGAGCATGGGGGCCGACGCGCAGAAGACCTTCAGCAAAAAAATCGATGCTCCGTCCCAGGTTCTCAGCGAAACCCGTCTGAACCTGAAATCCTTTCTTGCCAGTTTCCTGCAGCTGTTGAGCCCGCAAGTGCAAACGACCTGGTCGCAGCTGGGACCCATTCAACTGCGCAGTGAGCTTGCCGGTCGGGTCTTGCTAAGTCAGGGTCTGATATCGCTGGCCGGCAAAGAGCCCATGACTTGGCTCGATGCCAAAGATTACCAAGCCCGGGAATGGACATCGGCCGCCCCCAGCACGGTCCCCAGCCGCGGCGAGCGTTGTTTGGCACAGATCACTCAAGGAATGCGCCAGGCTTTCCATGCCCTGGCCTCGGCCGATCCCGCAACCAAATCCCTGCTTCTTGCTCGCGCCACCCAGGAGCTAGGTGGACCGCTGGCCTGTGCCCTGGCCGATCCCGGCACCCGCGCCGCCGCCCTGCGCACCCAACTCGTTTTGGCTCTTTTCGCCGCCCAATGCCACCAGTCGAATTTCGACTTAACCAAAGAGCTGCTCGTACTCGATCGGGCCTGTAAAGACAAACACCCAGAAGCCTGCGCCCGTGCCCAGCAAGCCCGGGCGCGGCCCGTGGTCAAACTACCAGAAGTCGCAGCCCAGTGCTGCCTGTCGCCTCAATTCGGTCAGCCAATGCTGCACGTCTCTGCCCAAGCCAATGATATCCAGGCCGACGATGATGCCGGCGTCTCCTCGCTCAGGCCCGCCCCATCCGGCCTGGGCATCGACCAAAATACACCCTGGCAAACCGCCTATGCCGCCATCGAAAAGCTGGAAAAAAAGGGCATCGATCAGCCAAGTTTGATGGTTCGCAATCCCGACCAAACAGTGGTGGGAATCAAGGTCATGCTGCCGGCCGGCAAGCAAAAGCAATCAAAGAATCTACAACTCCTCATGGACAGCAGAAAGCCCATCCCCTTGATTCTGCGAATCCACGCTGACCAGGTGGAACTTATCGTCAACGGTGCCGTAGCGTCCTTTCCTCACCCCAAGAACTGCGCCCCCAAAAAATCCTGCCTGGACCTCAAATTCATCAAGCTAGAGTTGCTCCGCCTGAAATCACACTTGAAAGATTATCGCCTAGATATTTATCTAGATGCAGACGCACAGATTCCCTTTCAGCAAGTAGCCACCTTGCTAGCAACTGCTGCCTGCCTAGATAAGACACGCTGGGACAAGCAATTCACTGACCAAGTCACCCTGGGCCCGGTAGCCAAGACCGTGTTTGAGGAATCCAGGCACCACAATCTCGTCCCCGACACCAAGCGAAAGCCCCAACAGACCGTCCTCGGGATAATAGGCAGCGGGATCGGCATTGGCAGTTCGGCAAAAAAGATCAAAATCCTGCCCGGCAAAGCAAACATCTTCGGGTCATTATCAAAAGATATTATCCGCGGAATCATGCGTCGCGAACGAACAAAGATCCGTTTCTGCTACGAGAGGCAGCTGATGAAAACGCCTAAACTTCAAGGAAAGATCGTCATCAGCTTCGTGATCGACCGCACGGGAAAGGTCAAACAAGCCCAGGTCGCAAAATCAACTTTGGCCAACCCGCCCATGGAAAAATGCCTGCTCCAAGTAATCAAAAGAATGAAGTTCCCGGCCCCGAAAGGCGGCGGAGTGGTAAAAGTAAACTACCCTTATCACTTCAACAACGGGGGCTGAGTTGCCATCATTGCCAGGAAAGGAAGTCAGGCCCATGGTACCGACCGGCTCCTGTAAATATTTGATCTTATTTTTTCTATTTCCGGCCTGGGTCAACGCCTATGAGGTCGAAGTCATTCAGGAGAATGGTGATCCTGCTCGGCGAATCGATATTGTGGTCATGGGTGACGGCTATCGCGTTGACGATCAAGAACAACTCAGCGCGGACCTGCATTGGTTTCTCGACGATCTCTGGCAGGCAAGCCCGTTTGGCGAGTATCGAACATTTTTCAACACCAAGCTGATTCACGTCATCTCTAACGAAACGGGGGCTGACAACGGCAGCTTTGGCGACGAACGCGATACCGCGCTCGGCGCGGCCTATGGCTGCCAGGGGATTGACCGCCTGCTCTGTGTAAACACGGGCACGGTGTTTGAAGTGGCCTCCAGTCATGTGCCGGAATGGGATGTCATCGTGGTGGTGGTCAATGATCCAAAGTATGGGGGCGCCGGTTATCCACAGCTGGCGACTTTGTCCATCCACGCGATGGCGCCCGAGGTGGCCAGACACGAGTTGGGCCACTCCTTCGGCCATCTGGCCGACGAATACGAGGACCCTTATCCGGGCTTTCCCGGTTGTGGATATGATTGCCCCGAGCCGAACGTCAGCGCCCGTACCCTACGCGAAGAGATCAAATGGAATGTATGGATCGACGCCGACACCCCCCTGCCGACCCCAGAGACTTCTGCTTTCGCGGATCTGGTCGGCCTGTTTGAAGGCGCTCGCTACCAGGGCTTAGATCTGTTTCGGCCCCAGCTGACTTGCATCATGCGCACTTTTGGCGTGCCTTTTTGTGATGTGTGCCAGGAAGCGCTGCTGTGGGCACTCTATGATTCCACCTCGCCCATCGATGCCACCGCGCCGGCTTCTCCCGTCCAATTGTCCACCGCCTGTAACAGTGAGCAAATACTTTCGGTTGCCAGCCCCCAGCCCCTTGATAACACCTTGGTGGCCAGCTGGTTTGTCAACGGGCAAGAACGCCTCAGCGGAGTAAGACAATTTGCCGCCCAGGCCACCGAGCTGGGCCTGGGCAACCACGCTATCCGGGTCGAGGTCAGAGACACCACCAGCCTGGCCAGAAGAGATCCGTTCTCGGTGCTGGTCGATGCCTTCACCTGGTCGGTAGAAGTCACCGACGCCGCCTGCTGGATTGACGGCAATTGCTACGCCAACGGTGAGGCCAATCCGGAAAATCCCTGCCAAATATGCACGGTCACGGCCAATGCCGTCGACTGGAGCGCCAATGACGGGCAGGACTGTGACGATGGTCTTTTTTGCAACGGAATCGAAAGCTGCCGCGACGGCATATGTGCAGCCGGCCCCGTTCCTTGTAATGACGATGCCCTAGCCTGCACTGACACCTGCAACGA
>JAUVBB010000560.1 GCA_030591445.1 Deltaproteobacteria bacterium
AAAAAATTAGAATTTTCCTTCCCCGAACTCGACGGTCTCGAGGTTTGGCTGGAACAGCATAAAGCCGGCTGAGCCTTCTTAGCTTTAGACCAACCGCTTAACCAGATAACCAGAGGCCGTTTTTTCAGTGGAAAACAAAAACCCGGCCGAAGCCGGGTTGCATTCTTTCTTTGGTGTCGTCTTCTATCTATTTAATCAGGATCGTCCATCCCCAAAACTATCGGTGTAATGTTCAACAACGGTGCTTCTTTTTCTCCTGCTTTGATCTTTGATTTGATTTTCATAAAAATATCCTTCCTAAGTAAGTTGTAATACAAAACATCATCAGTTTACGTGTGTTGCAATAACGATGCCAAAATGTAGTTGTTTTTACTGCGGGATAACAGATAGTTATGGAATTGAGGAAATTCGGACTGTCGCGGATAGGAGTCAATCTCAACGGGGGAAATAGGTCGAACAAGTTTTTATGCTATGTTTTTTGGGGACTTACGGGATATAGGTTTCAAAGCTACACTTTTGCATAATTATTGACAGGGCTATCTCCTGAAAGGGTCCTCCTGAAACACTAGATGAGAAGGGTCAGGTCTCGATGCCGCAGTAGAGGCCGGTGAGGGTGGCGGTTTTGTTGTCTTCGCCGCCGTCTTCGCGTTCGTTTTGTTCTCCGCTGCCGGTGCAGCTCACGAGTACCAGCAACCCAGAGCGGCAAGCATAAAGGCATCGTCGTGCGGGTCCAAAACTCCGGAGCGATCTAGATCGCTGCCCTCACACCAGTTGTTGTCGGCGCCGCAATCTTGGTCGGTATGAGTTGCTTTCAGGGTTTCATACTGGGCCTGATCGGAGGCATCCACGGTTCCGTCGGCATTGAGATCGACTCGCTCACAGCCGGCCGCGGCCCAGGTGCAATCGACGATTTCGGGGTGGGTCAGGCAAATCGAGATGCCTTCGAAGAGATTGAGGCTAGGTCCGTAGCGATGGGGCGGATTTTCTACCGGACGCCAGGGGGCTTGCTCCAGGGGAGTGCCCCGGGCTTCATAGCCGTCGGCGGTGCGGCGAATGGGCGGCTGGTGGTCGTATTCGCTTCGGTAACGTTCCACCACATTGCCCCAGGGTCGCTCTTCTTCTCGGGCCAGTTCGGCCTCCACCCGCTCCAAAATTTCTTCTTCGCTCAGCAACGGGGGTGTGGCATTGGTTTCGGCGAAATCCAACATGGACTCGATGCTTTGAAGATGGGCGGATTCTGGCGCCAGGTTGCCCAGATGCGCGGCCACCACTTCGACTCCGGCCTGGGCGTCGGACATAGCGGCTTGGTAGTAGTGTTCGGCCGCCCGCTCGGTGTCGTTTTCGGCCCAAAGAATGTCGGTCAGCTCGCGCAGGAAATTGCTTATGTCTTTTACTCCTTGCTGGGTTTCTTGTTCGAGGTCCGCTTGGCCACTGGCACGGGCATATCGAACCAGGGCCACCATGCCTCGGGTCATGTACTCAAAGTCATTTTGCATGCCGCCGATCAAGTCAGCGGCGGTTCCGGGGGTGGCGGCCTCCATTTCGCGCAGCAGCTCGAGCCAAGGTTCGCCCAGCAAGAGCAATTGGTCGATATTGTCCCAGCTAAAACCGCAGAAAGCTTCTTTGAAGCTGGCACATTTTCGTACCCCTTCGGCTTGCGGGCACTCGAACAAACCGCCGAGATCGTTGATTTGCCTTTCGATGGAACCGGGCAGCGGGAGTTTGGGCAGGGCGGTGGTCAAGCCATGGCTGGAGATGGCACGGACCAGATAAGCTGCCGGGCAATCGGCCAATTCGCCCAAGGTCTCGTTCTCGGCATCGCCATGGGGGCGCACCGCGCCGGAGACTACCAGGGTGCCGTAGGGATTGTGTTCATCGAAGGTCATGAGCGTGCCTTCGTGTTCTTGGACCAAGTCGCCGATTCTTTGCCCCGCTGCTACCGCTCGGCGAGCGGCGTCACGTACTTCGGCGCTCAAGTCCGGGTCTTTTTCGGCTGCCAGGGCCGCCAGATAACCCAAGGCGATGTCGGGCATATTGTCGCGGCTGTTGTGATTGCCCCAGAAGGCGCCTTCCCAAAGATTGCCTGCCGGGGTGCGCATTAGCGAGGAGCAGCAGTCAGAGACCCGCAGATAATGGGGCAGCTCTGAGAAGCTGTGGGTCATGGCATAATCGGCCAGATCAAAAACCGGCAGGAAAGAAAAGTAGAATTCGGCCGGGTTCTCCCGATAGGTGATGCGGATGCCGGCAAAGAAGGTATCGAGGATCTCTTGTTCCAACTCTGGATCATAGGCCACCGGCGATTCGACAACTGTGCCATCGCGGGTCAATTCGATTTTGCCCGCGATGCCGTCCATCAGCCGGGTCCAGCCGGGATATACCTCCCGCGCGGTCATGCCGGCCTGGCCGGACACTTGCTCGAAAAACACCAAACCCTCGAACATGCGCAGCAGAGTCAGCTCCAGGGTACGGGTGCGAAAAAGTTGCCAGGCTTCCCAAACCGACCAGATAGGCGTGCCTATCCGGTTGTTGTCCCGCGGGCCGGGAATGACTTCGTAGTCGTCGCCCGTCCGGGCCACTTGGTAACGGCGGATATTGGTGCCAAAGCCGGCGCTGCCGTATAGACCGAATCGATTGTAAACGGTAACCATGCGATCCATTCTTTCACGATAGTACAGCCTGAAACCCAGCGCGGCCGCCTCGGGGTCAACTATCTTTTCTTCTTCCGGCGGGGCCGACGCGTCTTGTTTACATCCGGCCATCCAGACCACGATCACACCGACAGCCAGTAGCCAGCCCACTGATTTCATGCCAGTCTCCCAAGTCTTTGCCATGAAAGAATGTCTAACATTGACTGGTCTGGTTTGACAAGCGTGAGCCAACTTGGGGGAGGTTCTTCGCCGCCCGGACCTTACCCGGCCGGGAGACTCGAAAGGGCATGTCATTGGCTAATGTTTGAGGATGTTGATAAATGGAAAATCCCTGGAAAATAAGACGTCATCCCCTGAAAACAACTCGTCATTCCCGAAATGTTTCTGTCGGGAACCCATAAGTGGTTGTAATTCTGCCGTTTCTGGGTCCCCGATAAAAACGACTCGGGGATGACTTGTTTTTTTAATCATCAAAAATGCAAACCGAGAGGCGGGGATGGGTGTGAAAAATCTATTGTCACCCATGGTCAAGTATGGCGTTTTTTGCAACAGCTTCTGGGGTATTTTTTCGATCCATCACCGCAGTGTCAATTGAGCACGAGGTTTTCATTTCAATATTCTTCTGGCGCAATCATGAAGTGGTATGTATGCCAAAAATATAAGAAATATAGCCTAATGTCAAATACGCGCCAAAAGGATTGGCGCGTATTTCGATTTTGCGTGCCAAAAGGGAGTGAGCTTGAATAGAATATGCAGCGGGGCCGTCCAATCGGCTCAAATGGGTACTTAATGACAAGGAGATTCAACATGCGAGTGGCAATAGCAACAGCCATGACGGGTTTGTTTCTGTGGACGGGGGCGGCCCAGGCCGTTGAACTCAACTATCGTTGGAAGAAGGGTGAGGTTCATCGCTTCCAGTATGAGGATGATTCCAGCATCAGCATGGAGACGGGCGGGATGGCTGGCTTGGAGACGCGCATGAAGGTCCAATATCGCTT
>JAUVBB010000279.1 GCA_030591445.1 Deltaproteobacteria bacterium
CTAGCCTGGGAAAAACCCGCCATTATCAAACACGCCGCCGGTCTGGCCAACAAGGTGGGTCGCGGCGTCTCCCGGCGCACCTTGTCGCGCATCGACGGGGTGGCGGTGACGGATTTGATCGAACGCTTCGGCACGCCTTTGTTTGTCTTTAGCGAGCATCGCCTTCGGCAGCGGGCCCGGGAGGCCCTGCGCGCCTTCAGCTTGCGCTATCCCAAGGTACAGTTCTCCTGGTCCTACAAGACCAACTACCTGGATGCGGTCTGCCGCATCTTTCACCAGGAGGGAGCCTGGGCCGAGGTGGTCTCGGAGATGGAGTACGACATGGCGCGTCGACTGGGCGTGCCGCCCGAGCAGATCCTGTTCAACGGGCCTTACAAACCGGAGGCAGCCCTGCGCACCGCCTTGACCGATGGGGCCCGGGTACACATCGACCACTACGAAGAGCTGTATTTGGCCGAGCGCATTGCCAAGGAACTGGGCCGGGTGGTGCCGGTCAGCATCCGGGTCAACATGGACACCGGTATTCATCCCCGCTGGGATCGTTTCGGCTTCAACCTGGACACAGGCGAAGCCTTGGACGCAGCCCTGCGCATCCACGCCGGCGGTG
This sequence comes from Deltaproteobacteria bacterium, assembly GCA_030591445.1. GTDB lineage: Bacteria > Myxococcota > B64-G9 > B64-G9 > B64-G9 > JAUVBB01. The sequence continues at coordinate 608 of JAUVBB010000279.1, forward strand.
CCCTGACTCTCGACGGGCTGCATTGTCACCTGGGTACCTTCATCCTCGAACCCAGCGCCTACGGACAGGCGGCTGGCAAAATGGCCGCGCTGGCTCAACAATTGCGCCAGGATACCGGCATGGTTATCGACTTCATCGACCTGGGCGGAGGATTTGCTTCCCGGGCGACTTTGCACGGACAGTACGCCCCCGGCACCGACAGCGCTCCGGCTCTGGATGACTACGCCGAGGCGGCCACCAGTGCGCTTTTGTCGGCCGGCTTTTCGCCCACGGACATGCCGACCTTGCTTTTGGAAACCGGCCGCGCTCTGGTGGACGAAGCCGGCTTCATGTTGACCCGAGTGGTGGGCAACAAGCGTCTGGCCGACGGCAGCCGCTCCATCATTATCGACGCTGGGGTCAACGTGCTGTTTACCTCTTTCTGGTATCGGCACGAAATCCTGCCGGTGACCGATCGGGGCGGCATGCAGGAAGAGACCGTGGTCTACGGCCCACTGTGTATGAACATCGACGTGGTTCGACCCTCCGTGCTCCTGCCGCCGCTGGATGCAGGCGACCCTTTGGTCATCCGGCCGGTGGGGGCATATAACGTCACCCAATGGATGCAGTTTATTCGTTTGCGCCCGGCCGTGGTGCTGGTGGGCGAGGACGGCTCGGTCGACGTCATCCGCGAGGCCGAGACATTGGACAATGTCAAAGGGCCCGAACGCCTGCCTGAACGCCTGGCCAACAAGTCCTGATGGCAGCTATCGCCGCCCAGCTGGCCCAAACCAAGGCCGCCCTGCGGTCCATCCTGAGCGGTTACGCCCAGATTTACTTTGGCAATCGGCTCACCAGCGCTTTGCTGTTTTTGGCGGCCACTTTCGTGGTGCCCCGGCATGGGTTCTCCGGCCTGCTAGCCCTGCTGTTGACCAACCTGTGGGCCCTGATTCTGGGCCGACCCCGTAAGCATATCCAGGAGGGCTATTACGCTTTCAACGGTTTGCTGGTGGGCCTGGCCTTGGGTCTTTTCTTTCGCTTTTCGCCAGCCTTCGGGCTGGTGCTGATCCTGGCCAGCTTGCTGACCGTGTTGGTGGCCGCCGGGCTTCGGAATCTCTCCGAACGCTACCTGGGCCTACCGGTGCTGAGTACGGCCTTCGTCATCGTAACCTGGGTCGCGCTGCTGGCCACCCGGCGTTTTTCCGGCGTGGAATACACGGTGGACACGGTGCTGGTGGCAGGCCTGGGGGCCGGATGGTTGCCCGACTGGTTCGAGTTGTACCTTCGTTCTTTGGGCGCGGCCTTTTTCCAGCTTAGCGTGGTGTCGGGCATGCTGGTGATGCTGGGCTTGCTGATTTTTTCCCGCTGGGCCTTGCTACTGTCGATCATCGGCTTTGCCTCCGGCTGGGCGGTATATCTGGTCTTGGGCGGAGTGGCTTCCGATCTGTCTAGTGAATACATCGGTTTCAACTTCATCCTGACTGCCATCGCCATGGGCGGTATTTACTTGGTTTTGCATCCGGCCAGTATGGCCCTGGCGGCGGTGGCCGCGGCCTTGGCCGCCCTGCTGTCGGCAGCCGGCCTGAGCATGCTCAAGCCCTTCGGCTTGCCCGTGCTGGCCATGCCTTTCATCGTGGCTCTGCAGTTGTTTCTCTTCACCATGTTGATCCGACCCAAGATGGGTCGGCTTAGAATGGTAACGGGCACGCCCGACAGCCCGGAACGCAACCTGAGCCGCGCCACTTATATGGCGCGTCGTTATCCCGATCCGCTGATGCCGGTTTTCTACCTACCGGTGATGGGCCGCTGGCTGGTTAGCCAGGGCCCCGATGGCGACACCACCCACCAGGGTCTTTGGTCCCACGCCTGGGATTTCGAGGTGGCCGACGATCAAGGAGAGCGTTGCCAGGGGGCGGGGGAAAAAGTTACCGATTACTTTGCCTGGGCAAAACCGGTCATGGCGCCAGCCGAGGGCCGGGTGCTACGCGTGGTTCAGCACCTGGCCGACAATCCAGTCGGTGAGGTGGACATCCTGCACAACTGGGGCAACCTGGTCATTCTCTGGCATGGGTCAGATGTGTATTCGGCGCTCTGTCACCTGGCCCAGCATTCGGTGACCGTGACCGAAGGGGAGACCGTCTCCAAAGGACAGATACTGGGCAAGGTGGGCAACTCGGGCCGGTCACCCGTCCCCCACCTGCACATGCAGGTCCAGGCTTCGGCGGAGACCGGCGCCCCCACCCGCCCCGCTGAGTTTCTCCACTACCGCGGCTTTGGCAGCAAGAACCAGCTCGGAAGCTACGTGACCCACGGCAGCCCGGCGCAGGGTGACTATGTAGAACAAATGGACGTGGACGAGACGGTGCGGGCCGCGGTAACCCTGGCGCCGGGCCTAAGCTGGCGATGGCAGGTGGAGCAGAACGGCCGGGTTCGCGAGGAGCATTGGCAAAGCACCATTGATCCCCTGGGCGAGCGGCTACTTGAGGATGAGAACGGCGAAGCGCGCTTGCGATTTTTTGCCGACGATCACTACACCACCTTGCTGGACTACCAGGGTTCGAAAACCCGGCTTATGGCCTTGCTCTATTTGGGCATGCCGCGCCTACCCTATTTGAAGGATCGGGATCTGGACTGGGATGATCAACCCTCGCCGGAGGTTTTCCTCACCGCTCCGGGACGTCTGCTGCACGAACTGGTGCTGCCCTTTTTCGAACTCAACCGCCTGACCACGCACAGCCTACTCCAGCCGGGTCGAAGCTCGTCATCGCTGCGCTTGGTGACCCGCTTGCATCTGGAGGGAGCGCCCTCGGCAAGCCACCGCTTGCCCGATCGCATTGAAATTGAATTCGAACCCGGATCGGGTCCAGTGGAGCTGCTTGCCTTCCGCGGCCAAACCCAAATTTTGAAAGCCAGGGTGCTCACATGATTTCTTTGACAACTTTGGCATTGCTCCTGTTGGCATCCGGCCCGGCGCCGGCAGCCCCAGCGGACTCGATCGTGGTAGAGTTCAGGCGACAACTTGAAACCCAGCCTGGCAGCCTCGATTTATGGCTTTCCTTGAGCCAACGACAAGAACAGCTGGGGAAGCTGGACCAGGCCCTGGTCTCCGCCCAAAAGGCCCTGGACATAGCCGATGGCTACCATACGCGCCTTAGGCTGGGCTGGCTCTTGCTCAGCGCCGACCGTTGCCCAGAAGCCTTGGTTCATTACCGAGCGGCCGGCATCCATTCCCCCGAGTCCGAGGATCCCCTGCTGGGCCAACAGGCTTGCCAGATCAAGCAGGAGAACCTTCCCTCCGCCCGAGCGCTGGGTGATCGTTTGCTCCAGCTCAATCCGGACAACCTTTGGGGCATGAAGCGACAAGCTTACGCATTGTTCATGCTCGGGCAGTTCGAGCCGGCGGCAGCGCTATACCACCGGGTGCTACGCCAGACGCCAGACGACGCGGAAATGCTTCTGGGGCTGGGTTGGTGCCATCAGCGTTTGGGACAGCTGGACGACGGCCGACGCCAGTGCCGCCTCGCCGCCGAACAACTGAAAGACGATCCACGGGTGGTCGCCTGCTTGGAGTCGACCGAGCCACCGGGACTAATCGTCGCCGGCTCGCTGCATGCTGGGGTCTTGGCCTATTCCGGCTCGAACAGCCACGAGAGCCTGAGCTCTCTCAGTTTGGCCACGGCCTTGGCCTTCCCCAATGGGGTGGAACTGACTGCCGGGCTCCTGCTGATCTGGGACGCCGCCCGCGACTCGACCGAGGAATACCGCCAGTCCAATCCCGTCCTGGCATTGACCTACACCGACGAAGCCTGGCGCTGGAAAGGCGTCTTCACTTATCTGGTGGCAGACGACAGTTCTTTGCCAGGCACGCCCGTCATCAGCGGCATGATGCGACGTTTCGGCAAAGTCGCGGATTTTGATCTGGAGCTCAATAGCAGTTGGTACCGGGGGCTGACGGCGGTGCAAATCGCTCCCGGTTTACGCTGGCACTTGGCGCACCGGGTAGATCTGTTTTTGGGCGGCGAAGTCATTGGCCTGTCGACCCGTAGCCCAGCGACAATGCCAGGCCAACGGGGTTCAAGCAGCCTGAACTTGAACTGGTATGCTTCTGGCCGAATGGGCCTGGCCTGGCAGGTTTTCGAAAGCTGGCAGTTACACGCCGGCGCTTTTTACGGGCAGCGGCGCTTTGCCGTGGATGACGAGGGCTGGTCGGTCTGGAACAACGATGATCGTTTCTTCCTCGGTTACCAGCTGGGTACGATTGTCAACCTGGGTCGGCACTGGTCTTTGTACGCGGAGTTCCGGCACCTGTTTGGCGATCAGCAGGAAGGCGAAGACGTCGATTTCACGCTATTGGGCGGCATCCTCGGTCTGCGGACCTGGTACTAAAATCCTCTTCCTGAAGAAGGGGCCAATCATGACAAGAGGAGAGCAAGACATGAAAAACAAGATCCTGGCATTGGGCGTAATCACTTTGTTGCTGACTTTGGTAAGCGCGCAAAGCGCCAATGCCGAGACCGCCGACGGCATCCCGGTGCTGCTTGAATCCTCCTTTGCCCATGAGACCAGCGGCAACTTTGACCGGGCCATCAACGACGCGCTCCTGGTCTTGCGCAAAGATCCCGGCCACTACGTCGGCAACCTCCGGGTTGCTTGGCTCTACTATTTAAAGGCTCGCTACCAAGACTCCATCACTTACTACCAGAAGGCCGCGGCTCTGCGACCCAAATCCATCGAACCCAATCTTGCCTTGATGCTACCGCTAATGGCCGCTCGGCAATGGACGATGGCCGAAAAGATGGGAGAACAATTGTGCCAACAGGCTCCCCATAACTATTTGGCGGGCAGCCGGCTGGCATTCATCTACTTCTCCCTGGGAAAGTACAGCCAGGCTTTGAAGCAATATCAGCTGGTGCTCAACGACTACCCCAGCGAACTAGAGATGATGCTGGGACTGGGTTGGACCTATGTGCGCATGGGGCGAAAGGCGGAGGCAAAAAAGATGTTCGAGCAAGTGCTGGGCATCCGGCGGAGCAATCTTAATGCGCGTAGCGCCTTAGAGGCCCTGGCCGCCATGCCCTGAACCATCAAAGCAATTCCTTTGCCCGCAACACAAACAAGATCTAAAGGAGACCGTCCATGCCCTATGCCGTGCGAATTGGAACCAGCGCTTCGCTGGATCGACTCGAGAGCTTGATCGAAGAGCGACTCGAAGACGGTGCCGACAAAGAGAAGATCGACAGCCGGATCTGGGACTTGTTCGGCGAGCAGTGGGCGATCATGTTCACCGACCTTTCCGGCTTCTCTCGGCATGTGGCCGAATTCGGCATCATTCATTTCTTGCAGGTCATCTATGAATCACAGCGCCTGCTCATCCCCTGCATCGACGACCAAGACGGTATTCTGCTGAAAATGGAAGGCGACAGCATGCTGGTCATGTTTCGCTCGGTGGATAAGGCGTTAGACTGCTCCATCGCCATGCAACACAAGTTGGTCGGCTACAACCGCGATCGCCCGGACACCGAGAAAATCTTGCTGTGTCTCGGTCTGGGCTTCGGCCCGGTGCTGCGCATCGGCGATGACGATGTCTTCTGCGCCGAGGTCAACGCCGCCAGCAAGCTGGGCGAAGACATCGCCGGCCCCAACGAAATCCTGGTCACCGAAAACGTACGCACGGCCTTGCAAGCAAAGCAAAACTTCGACTGGACCCCCATCGACGAAGTTCCCCCCGGCGCCGAGGGCGCCTACCGGCTCAACTATCTTATTCGCAGTAACCCGGACAGGGGCAAGTAAAGCAGGCGGGCAACAGGCAGGATTGGCCTTGGTCACAATCGCTGTCCTGATGACAGCCACTCATGCAGGTAAGTTCAGTATCACAACCGGGACCGCGGGCTTCACACACGGTACCTGGGTCACAATCGCTGTCGGCCGCACAAGATTGATCGCTAAAGCAGGACCAATCGCAAAGATTTTCCACACACAGGGCCGCCCCCTCGCAGGTATCATGATTCCAGAAATTGTTGGCATCCATGCAGTCGTTTTCATTGCCACAACTGCCCATGGCCCGACACACTCCCACCATGGGTGGCGTGCCACACCAAACTTCCCCAAATGCACAGTATAGTCCTTCGGCACATTGGGTATCGATGTCGTCGCCACAACCCTCGCCCTCCTGGGCACCTGGGTCTTCTACACAAACGCCGCCACCGCAATCGTCGGTACAAGCCCACCCTTCTTCTTGGCAAGAACAATAGCTTGGGATGCAAACATCGCCATCATAATCGAAGGAGCAAATTTGACCCGCCGGGCAAGCATTTTCGACGCAGCCGGCCGGATTCTCGCCTTCACATCCATGGATACAAATCCAAGCGCAGGCGTTGTCTTGGCACTGAGCCGCGCCTTCGCATTCTATATGGCCCCAAATATTGTCCGGGTTCTCACAATCAAATTCAGTATCGCAAGTGGCCATGGTTCGACAAACACCCACCACCGGCGGAGTGCCGCAAGTGACCAGGCCAAAGGCACAATAGAGACCTTCGGCGCATTGAGTATCGATGTCGGCGCCACAGGCCTCGCCCTCTTGGGCCAACTCGGAATCCTCTACACACTGACCTGGGCAAGGGCAGGTAAAACAAGCCACTTGCTGACACACCAGGCCTTGGTTACAGTCGCTGTCTTGATGGCAACCGCTGACACAGCTCATCTCAGTGCTGCAATCCGGGCCCTTGGGCTCACAAACCGTGCCGGCGGCGCAGTCAGAATCACTTTCGCAATCCCCAGACGGTGTACAAATCGGTTCCGCGGCGCCCAGAAGCAATACAGCCGATAGACCGAACAGCATATGAATGGCTAATCTCATCGTCTCCTCCAATTGAATAGTCCAATAAGCCAGAAAGCCTTGTCGCCATCAATACGCAAAGTCCATGCCAAGCCTCGCAGTAACACAACTCACTGAAAAGATGACTCTTTATTTCCATAAAGGCCTTCGTTCCCCTCAAAAATCTGAGATCCAGGACTCTAAAAACTGACATATTCATGAGGGCTTGGCAGAGCAAGCCATTTTGGCTAGTATGGCAACCAAAGAAAGCTATCAAATAGGAGTGACTATGAAGTCGTGGAAAAAAACCTGGGGACTCGTTCTGCTGATCGGCATGATGTGTTGCCATGGCTGTGGCAGTGAAGACACCACCGAGCCTGAATTTGAATTCGAATACGACTATACCGTGGTGGCCTTGCCCGATACCCAGCACTACTCCGAATCCTTTCCCGCGGTCTACATGGATCAAACCCAGTGGATCGTCGATCATATCGACAGCCACAAGATTGCCTTCGTCACTCATCTAGGTGACATTGTCGACAACGGTGAACTTCCCGAGCAGTGGGAAGTGGCCGTGGCGGCCATGGATCTGCTCGACGAGGCGGCACTACCCTATGGCACTTGCCTGGGCAACCACGACTTGATGTGGCGACGCCGCAATGCGGAAAACAAAGATCTCAACACCGACGGCTGCGGCACCGACGAGACCGACACCGACTGTATCGGCCAGCTCTATCTAGATCACTTCGGACCGGATCACTTTCAAGATAGGCCCTGGTACCGGGGAGCCTCGCCCACCCATCTGAGCAACTACCAAATCATTGAAGCATCTGGCCAAGAGATCTTGTTCCTGCACCTGGCCATCGACCCCGACCAGCGCGAGCTCGACTGGGCCTTGGAGGTCTTGAGCGAACATCCGGACCTGCCCGTTCATGTCTCGACTCATCGCTATATGATCGATTTGCGCACCACCGAGAACATGCCCGACCCGCTGCCCGATTTCGGCGGCGCCCGTTTTGACGATCTCAGCTCTGCCATCGATCAGCTCCACTTCGACACCAGCATTACTGGCGATGATCTCTTTGAACAATTCATCGCCGTCCACCCCAACATCTTCATGGTCCAGTGCGGCCACGTGGATGCTGAATTCCGCCAAAACAGCCCCAACCAGGCCGACCAACCGGTGTACGAAATGCTTACCGACTTCCAAGAATTCTCCCCTCAGGGCGGTGACGGCTGGCTCAAGCTCTTGCACTTCAACCAGGACAGCGGCCAGGTCTGGGTGCGTACCTACTCACCGACCTTGGACCAATACCGACAAAACGGCGACAGCTTCGAACAATCGGTTGCGGCCGTCCAGATGGCCATAACTGATTTCCGCGATGTGCTGGCCCTTATCACCAACATCGATGAGCTCGAAGAACTGGCCGACTACCTGACCAACACCGAAGAAGGCCGGGCCGAGTACTACGAATTGCTCTACGGCGATGGACACCGCGACAGCGATTTTATTCTCGACTTGGACCTGACCGACTACCAACAGTAAGGAGAATCATTCATGAACATGCGATATAGACAAATGTTGACCAGGGTCGCGGCCGTCAGCTTGGCGATGGGTCTGGGCGGCTGCTTCTCCTCCATGTCCTGGCAAACCGCCGACACCATTCCCGATGACGCGGTTGAATTCGGCATGGGCTGGAGTGTGGCCAAGCTTGATCGCATTTCCTATACCAGTAAAGAAGGGGAGGTCACGGAAGTATCGGACGATTTGGAAGGAACCATTCCCAACTTGCTACCCGATCTCTTCATGCGCTTCGGCCTGGGCGACAATCTTGACATGGGGCTGCGCCTACATTTTTTGGGTATCCATACTGACCTCAAGATTCGCCTAATCAACACCGACCTGTTTAGCCTGGCGCTTGCGCCCGGGCTAGGTTATTCGCGGCCTTTGATCGTGTTTGGCGAGTACTCGGCCGATCTGCCGCTGCTGCTTACTTTCAAATTGGGAAAAATGGTCAAACTTTACTTAAGCGGGCACGGCCGCATTTCCGGCTGGAGCATGGAGCTTAGCACGGAAGGGGACGAGGAAAACGACAATATCCACACCCTGGGTTTCGGCGCCAATCTCGGCCTGCAATTCGGCACCAAAACCTGGTTCATCCGCCCGGAAGTCGGCTATATCAACCACTTCTTTGGCTTTGAAGACAAGTGCAGTGAGAAACTGGAACTTTCCTGGTTCAACTTTGGCCTGGGCTTTGGTTTCGTCTTCGGCACCCAAGATGAAGCCCAAGACGACAAAATCAAACGACTGGAAGACCGCCTGGATCAACTCGAAAAAGAAAAATCA
>JAUVBB010000013.1 GCA_030591445.1 Deltaproteobacteria bacterium
GGCTCAAGATAGCGGGTGTGATTCATATGTCTATTTTATACCGTACTCCAATATAGTCAAGGCTATTTTGTAGTACGGTATAAAATAGACATGTCCTGGTTCTGCGCCGGCGCCGGCGCGCCTAACCCGGCCCGACCCAAGCTCAGTGCCAGAAGCCAATGCCTAGACCCAGGTCGAAATAGCGCGGGGCTAGATCGACTGACAGGCCCATCTTCAGTTCAAAGGGATCGAAGTAGCCGAAGACGTCCCAGCTGAAAAGACGCAGTTCGATTCCGGCGGTGCCGTGGGGTCGGTAGGAGGCTTGGGCTTGACGGGCGGGTTCCAGGTAGAAGCCGCTGCGTAATTTGAGGCGGTTGGCGATGAGTTCGGTTTCTGCACCCAGGCGAAATCCTACCGTGGGCTCCTGACCGGAGGGACGTCTTTGCTGCTCTACGAAGGCGTCGATGCCGATGGCCTGGCTTGCGGAGCCAACTATCAGCAGGTCGGCACTGACCAGATAGTAAGGACGGGCCATGGCTTGGTAGGCGGCGCGGCGGCGGGCCTCTTCGGCTTCTTTGGCTGCGGCCAGGGTTTTTTCGAAGGCTTGCTCTTCGAGCTCGCGCAGGGCTTCTTCTTGGATCCACCATTGGGGATCTTGGGGATCGGCGGGCAAATCTGGGCAGAGATGGTTCGGCGGCTCTTGCCCTTGGTCTCGCATTTCCCGGGTCAGTTGCCGGGCCGCTCGGCGGCAGCGCGCCCGATCGAGCCCGCCTTGTAAACCCGGTTCTGGGTCGTGAGCCTCGCGCCAAGCACGGTTCAAAGGCCGGGGGCCAAACTGCCAAGCGACGCCCAATTGTACCTCCCAGGGCAAATACACTTTTTGAGGCAAGACGAAACCGCGCACCCTGGCCACCCCGTCGATAACTTCCATACCGGCGCCCTCTTCTGCCCGGGACTCTACCGGGGCACGGCCGGTAAGGCCCAGGCGCCAAGGCTGACCATCGATCTTGAGCACGGCGCCGGCCTCGAAGCCAGTACCAGTGAAGTGAACCAATTTGGTATTATCGGCCAGTTCCATGTCCAAATCGGCCACCCGGCCACCTATGCCCAACACGAATTGCCCATCCCAAAAGGCGTAAGCAAATCCGGTATGGCTCTCGATCAGTAGAATCTTGACCAAATCTGCGCCGGCACTGGTGTCGAAGATCTGGAAGCGAGTTTCAGTACCCAAACCGAAGTTGCCGAATTGCAGACGCAGGCCGATGGTCAGAAATTGAAAAGATCCCACAGCGAGGCCAGAGTGATTGTTGAAAAAATCATCCATGCCGGCCAGGCCCGGTGAGAAAACAGACAAACCAAAATCATACTCGAACCAGTCCAACTCGTAGATGGTCCGAGAACCAAAGGAGGCGGGGTTCCAGGCAGCGCCGCTGATATCGGTAGCCAAGGCGGTAAAGGCCCCACCCATGCCAACCGTTCGATACGACCCCAGCACCGGGCTGGTGACCGCATCGATGTCAAAATCGTTGGCGGTCAGCGGCTGTGCATAAGCGGTACCGGCTAACAAACACAGGCACAGGGCACCGGCCGCCCAAAAGATGGAGGCCGCGCGCGAATTTCGTTTTCCACCGCCCATGGATCCATAGTAGTGCCATGCATCAACCCGAGGCAAATAAGCGGCTGGAAAGTCCATGGCATTGACGATAAACTGCCGGGCATGCAATGTCTTTGGCTGGAAAACAAGAAGCTCGCTTTGCGCCAAGTGGCCCGGCCCCAAGCAGAACCGGGGGAAGCACTGGTACGGGTACACTTGGCCGGGGTGTGTGGTACCGATCTGCAGTTACTGGCCGGGATCTATCCTTTTCAGGGAATTGTTGGCCATGAGTTCGTTGGCGTGGTGGAGCGGGCCGACGGACATGCCGCGCTTACGGGTCAGCGGGTGGTCGGCGAAATCAATGTTGGCTGCGGTGATTGTGTCGACTGTCGGCAGGGTCGTTCCCGCCACTGTGCCCAGCGCACGGTGCTGGGCATCGTCGGAAGACACGGGGCCCATGCCCATTATCTGGCCTTGCCGGTGGACAATCTAATTCCGGTGCCGGATTCGGTAAGCGATCGGGCGGCGGTCTTTTGCGAACCGCTGGCGGCGGCCTGCCAAATTCTCGAACAAGTGCCGGTGAGCGCCCAGGATCGGGTACTGCTGGTGGGCGCCGGCCGGCTAGGCTTGCTGATTGCCCAGGTCCTGGCCCGAACCGGTTGTACGCTGCGGGTGGTCGCGCGCCATGACCGTCAAAAAGATTTTCTGCGCCAGCAGGGCATAGCGCTGTTTGCCGAAGACGAGATTCCTAGCCGCTGGGCCGATGTGGCCGTCGAAGCCTCCGGAAATTGTGACGGTTTTCATAGCGCGCGGGGAGCACTACGCCCCGGCGGTACCCTGGTGCTCAAGAGCACCTATCATGGCAAGAACGAAATTGATTTCAGCTCTTTGGTGGTCGATGAAATCACCCTGATTGGATCGCGCTGCGGCCCGTTCCGGCCGGCGCTAAGCTTGCTGAGCCAGGGCCTAATCGACACCGAAACCCTGATTGAAGATGTGCTGCCCTTGGCCCAGGGCCCGGCCGCCTACCAGCGCGCCACCCAGGCTGGGGCATTGAAGCTCTTGCTTGACTGTCGCTAAAATCAACGAATCACAATCTCCAGCCGCGGCCCGGTGCCGAGAGTCAGGGGCGATGAGGGGGTGTAGACCTCGCCGTCTAAGGTATAGGTCAAATCGGTATCGGAATGAAAAACCACCTCGCTGGCCACGGTTTGGAAGATTTTCTTTTCGCTCACTTTTCTGCCCGCGTAGACCCTGGGCAAGGCGCCAACCAGGGTGAATGGAGATTGAAAAATACCCAATAAATGGAAGCTTTTCGCTTTTTCCTGGGCGCGGTGAAAGGGTTTGAAGTTGAGCCCAATCTGTTCCACCGTGGCCGCGGCCATGGCTGAAAAGGACGAAACGGGTAACTCCTCACCGTCGACCACCACCCGGGCCTCGACCCGCGGAAACATACGTTCGGCCAGCTTGCCTCCGGTCATCGAAGAGATAACAGCGCGAGCCGCTAGTTTGGAGGTGGTCCAGGGGTTTTTGTTGCCGCCGGCATACAAGACATCGAGAAAAGCCTGGATAAATCCGTTGCCAAAAACGAAACCATAGCGATTTTCGATTTTTAGGGTGTCGCGCCAGGTGGTTTCAAAGGGAACCCCTTCCCGATGTTTCTTGACCAGATTCATCATCAAGCCAGCTGATGTACCCCGGATGCCGCAAGAATTGGCGGCGATGTTCATGGTTCCACCGCGCAGCAGAGCGATTTTAGGCAGTGCTTGCTCCCCGTATTCATCAATCAATGCCGTCAAGACCAGGCTATTCGAGCCATCGCCCCCATTAATGGCCAGGATATCGATCTCGCGCTCTTTGAAACCGCGCACCATTTGGTGAATGTCATCGACATGCTTGGTCGCCGCCGCTTTTCCCTCGTTGCCGACGATATAGCCCATCGCCTGCATCCACTCAGGATTCTTCTTGTTTCTTCTAGAATACGGATTGTTGATAACCCCGATTCCCGGCATCCACCTACTCCTCCATAAGTCACCAATTAGCATCCTGCATCGGCCATCTTTTTACAAGCCTTCGGCAAAATCTTACCTGGCCCTCTTGACACTGGATGTTCAGGTTATACAATTTTGATGTAAATGGTACGGTATGAATCGTGAAAAGGTATATTCTTTCCTCTTGAAGGGGTAGAGCGGGTGCTCAAACCCCCACCGGAATCCCGGGGAGTTCCCCCGACTCGGGATTCCGGTGTTTTTTAAAGGGTAAAATCGAGCACCCAGCGCAAGGCGCCTATAAAAATAAGGGTCCAGCCTTGCCAGCGACTCAGACGCCAGCCAGTGCGCATAAAGATGACCACCAGCAGGCACATGCCCACCAACATATAGACGCTAGAGAGCGAGGCCGGGTTGATGTCCATGTTGCGGATAATGCCGGCCAGGCCCAAGACGCCCAAGAGGTTGAACAAATCGCTGCCGATCAAATTGCCCAGCGACATGCCGGCCCGACCCTTGGCGGCAGCCATTAGCGAGGTGGCAAATTCGGGTGCCGAGGTACCGGCAGCCACAATGGTGACCGCAATCAGCCAATCGGACAGGCCCATGGCCCGGGCTAGCTCCGAGGCCGATTGCACCAGCAGATGCCCACCGGCAACCACGCCGGCGATGCCCCCCAACAACCAGAGCCCGTCCGCCATGCTGGCTTCACCACTGGGCACATCGGCGGCATCGGCGTGTTTGCGTAGAAACAAAAGGGCGATATAGCCGACCAGACCGCTGAGCAGCACGATTCCCTCAATGCGGGAGAGGTGATGATCCATCAACATCAAGCTGAGCACGCAGGCGGTAAGCACCAGCAGCCCACCGTCTCGGTAGACCAGGGTGGGATTGGTTTTCAGGGGGCGAAAGGCAACACAGCCGCCCAAGATAAAACCCAGATTGAAAATGTTAGAACCGACGATATTGCCTACCGAGATGTCAGCCTTACCAGTCAGGGCGGCAGAAACGGTGACCGCGAACTCGGGCGCCGAAGTGCCAAAGGCCACCACCGTGAGTCCAATGGTCAAATCGGAGAGCTGGAACTTGCGGCCGATACGCGAGGCGCTCTCTACCAGCCAGTCCGATCCCTTCCAAAGCAGAATAATCGAAAGGAGCAACAGGCCCAAATTAAGGGCGTTGACCATCATGCTTACTTGGAGGGCTTACCTAGAACCTCTTCGAACACAGTCTCGTTCATCAAGGCCCCTTCGGCGATCCGCTGCCGGTATTTGATAAAGTCGATGGTGTCTTGCCCGGTTTGTTTGCGGGTGGCAAAGGCGGTGAATCCCAAGAAGGCCTCGCCCATCATGTTGGTGTCGAGCCAGTGCCGATTGGCCGCCTTGGACTGATCCCAGAAGGATCGCTTCTTGGCCCGAACCGCATCGATGGACATTTGCAAGCAACCAGGGAAGAGATGGGTCAAGTGCCAAACCATGCCGGAAACAGCTTCATCGAGCCGGCTAAAATCGGTCTCGCATTCTTTGATCAAGGCCCGGGCTTGCTTGGCCTCGTCGCCGGTCTTAATTTCGCCATAGACGATTTCCCCGTCCTTGACGTAAGCATCGGTGACCACAGAGGGATTGCGCAGGAATTCGCCCTTATGCTTGAGCACCGGCGTGATCTTGGTGATCAGTCCTTTTTCCTTCATCCGGTATGCCGACCACAGCTCGCAGGAGACGCAGTTCCACATGGCATCTTCCATGGTCAGGAACCAGGGTAGAAAGTCGGTCGAGCCGCCCACCGGGGCTGATCCGTGCCGGGTGCCAGCTTGACCGAATACGGCCATATCCGAAGAGATGGCCAGGTCGCAGGCCATACCAATTTCCTGGCCGCCGGCCACGCGCATTCCGTTGACCCGACAGATGACCGGCTTTTTACAGTCCAGAATGGAGTCGACCATGCCGTTGAACAGATCCATGTACTCGCCATATTCGTTGGGCCGTTTGGAGTAATATTGGGAATACTCCACCGTGTTGCCGCCCGAACAAAAGGCTTTGTCGCCGGTGCCGGTAAAGACCACCGCCACCACGCTACGGTCCAAAGAGGCCGCCTTGAAACCGGCGATGACGCCCTTGACCATATTGGTGGTGTAAGAGTTGTACTGCTTGGGATTGTTCAAGGTGATCCAAGCCACATGAAGACCAGCGACCGGCTTGCCCTCGGGATCGGTCAAGGGCCGTTTCTCGTAAATGGTGCTGGGCGCCTCGGTGCCCCAGTGCTGGTCTTGGAATAGGCTGTGGTCTTTGAGTTCGTTATCTCGGGGTAACCATTCAAGCGTCATTTCTTCCTCCTTGATTTCTCCGCGGCAAGGCCGTCTCTGGGGTGCTGCTTGCACCCCGGGGGTCACCTTTCTTAGCCCAAAGTCCGCGTGATTGCAAGCCGAGACGGACATACTTGCAATGCACTGCCTGACTGGCTATTCTCGCCAGGGTTTTTAAAAGTCAAAGCAAGGGAAGAATAAGATGAGTCAGATCTGGGAAAGAATTGCCGCCGGACAAGGCGGCTACGTCACAGTCATCGGCATCGGCGGCGTCTTCCTGGCTCTGATTTGCATGTACCTGTTCATTGCCATCTCGCATCGGACCATCCACCAAATGCGCTCGCGTCGGCGAAAACATCGTCCTGGGGAAATTTCGTCGAAAAACCCGGGCCGGCCGGAGGCGCCGGTGCCCAAGGAAGCAGAAAGAGCCATGCCCGAGACCAAGGAAGCAGAAGCGGAAATGGTGGCTGCCATCGCGGTGGCCTGTGCCCTGCAAGAAGTCAAGAATCCACGCCCACGAAACAAGCAAGGCCTTAGCACCGCCCCTGGTTCCTGGCGTATGGCCGGCCGGCTCGAGTTAATGAAGCCGTTGGGCCGATAAGGGTCCAAATATGGATTCTCTTTACCAATTTCTCCAGTTCACCGCCATCCTTAATTTGAGTTGGGGAAACCTGCTCATGGATGCCGTGGCCATCATCTTCATTTATTTGGCCATCAAGAAACACTATGAACCTTTGCTGCTGATACCCATCGGCATCGGCATCCTGATGGGCAATGTCGCCCCCATCACCATCGGCGACAAGCAGATCTTCTTCATGCTGGTCAACCAGGAAATCGCCGAAGGCTCTGGGCAATACAGCGTGATGTATTACTTGTACTTTGGCGTCCGCACCGGCATCTATCCGGCCCTGATCTTCCTGGGGGTGGGGGCCATGACCGACTTCTCTTATCTGATTGCCAAACCCAAGTTGGTGCTGTTGGGCGCGGCCGCTCAGGTGGGCGTGTTCTTGACCTATATCGGGGCCCTGGCCCTGGGCTTCGAAGCCAAGGAAGCCGGTGCCATCGGCATTATTGGTGGGGCGGACGGGCCGACGGCCATTTTCTTATCCTCCATCCTGGCACCCGAGCTACTGGCGCCCATTGCCATCGCCGCTTATTCCTATATGGCCCTGGTGCCAGTGATCCAACCACCGATCATGAAATTGCTGACCACCGAGAAAGAGCGACGAATCCGGATGAAGGCGCCGCCCCCGGTTTCCAAGATGGAAAAGATTCTCTTCCCCATTGGCGGTTTTCTCATTTGCACCCTGGTGGCACCCGGTTCAGCAATCTTGACCGGCTGTTTCTTCGGCGGCACTTTGCTCAAGGAGTGCGGGGTCACCGAACGACTGGCCCAGACTGCGCGCACCTCCTTCGTCGATATCGTCACCATCCTGGTGGGCTTGAGCGTCGGTTGCTCGGCCTCGGCCGAGACCTTCCTCGCGCCCAAATCCTTGTTGATCTTCGGCCTGGGTGCCTTGTCCTTTGCTGTAGCCACGGCTGCCGGCGTCTTGTTTGCCAAGATCATGAACCTGTGCTCGCGCGATAAGATCAACCCGCTGATCGGTGCCGCCGGTGTCTCGGCGGTACCCGATTCGGCCCGGGTGGTACAAATGGTGGGCCAAGAAGCCGACCACCAAAATCACTTACTCATGCACGCCATGGGCCCCAACGTGGCCGGGGTCATTGGTTCGGCCATGGCCGCCGGCATTCTCTGGTCTATCCTGGGTTAATCTTTGCCTGCCCCGACCAAGATGTTTATAGTCGGGGTATGCCTGAACTACCCGAAGTGGAATGTACCCGCCGGCGAATTCAAAGGCAGGTAGAAGGCCGCACCATCGCGCGATTCACGGCGAGTTGGGCACGCCAGGTCCAGCCCAGTATCCGCACCGCGCGCCGTTGGCTTACTGACCGCCTCATCTTGCGCTTGACTCGCCGAGGCAAGTATCTGGTGATTCACCTGGACAACCAGACCTATTTGCTGGTGCACCTGGGCATGTCCGGGCGCCTGGAAACCAGCCGGGATCCGGCTTACCAGCCTGCGCATCTGCGCGCTCAATGGCTATTATCCGACCAGAATCGCTTGCTCTTTTGCGATGCCCGCAAGTTCGGGCGCATTGTTTGTTGTCAGCAACTCGATTCGGTCCTGGGCAAGATGGGACCGGAGCCTTTGGAAGATGGTTTTACCACTCCCGCCTGGTACCCCAGCCTGCAAAAGAGTCGCCGCCCCATCAAGGCCTTCTTGCTAGACCAGACGACGGTGGCCGGCCTGGGCAATATCTACGCCGATGAATCGCTCTTTCGGGCCCACTTGCATCCCTTGCGACCAGCGCAAGACCTCAGCCGCCCAGAGACCACCCGGCTCATTCGCGCCATCCGCCGCGTGCTCAAAACTGCCATCGAATTAAACGGAAGCTCCATCGACTGGGCTTATCCCGATGGAAAAATGCAGACCCGCTTGCAGGTCTACCAGCGCACGAATATGCCCTGCCTACGCTGTGCCACTCCCATCGAGCGCATCAGCCTGCAGAACCGTTCCACCCATTTCTGCCCCCAGTGCCAAATGCAAACACCCTGAACAGGACGCGGATGTCTGAGGAAATCAAAACCTATCGCGTCACCCCACCGGGAGATGAGTTTAACACCGATGGCGACACCGACCCCTTGACCGGCGATAGCCAGGATGGCGACGGGACCCAGCAGCATTTGGAAAATGGCAGCTATGTCGGCCGCTACCTCATTCTCAAGCAATTGGGCCGCGGCGGCATGGGCGTGGTGTATAAGGCCTACGATCCCAAGCTCGACCGGCGCATCGCCTTGAAACTTCTGAGCGTGCGGCGCCGGGATCCGGTCGCGGCCAATCGGGCGCGGGAGCGGCTGCTGCGCGAGGCCCAGGCCCTGGCCCAGCTGTCCCATCCCAACGTGGTTTCAGCTTACGACGTGGGAACCATCGACGAGGACGTCTTTGTAACCATGGAGTTGGTGGAAGGCCAAACCCTGCCCGTGTGGCGACAAAAAAACCACCCTTCGGTTCGGCAGATTCTCGCGGTCATGATCGCGGCCGGTCAAGGCATCGCCGCGGCCCACCAGGCCGGATTGATCCACCGGGATATCAAATCCGACAATATCATCGTGGGTGAAGACGGCCGGGTACGGGTGCTGGATTTCGGCCTGGCCCGTGCCGCTACCGGGGAAGACGCCTCCCAAAGCCAATCGGCAAGCCTATCGGACGGCCAGCGATCCGGTTCGGCTGAAAAAAAGCCCTCCGCCGACGAGACCCTGACCGGTGAAAGTCGTCTGCGTTCCCATCTGACCCTCGACGGCGCCGTGCTGGGCACCCCCGGATACATGGCCCCGGAACAATACCTGAGCCTCGATCTTGACGAGTTCTCCGACCAGTATAGTTATTGTGTCACTTTATACGAAATGCTCTACGGCCGGCTTCCGGTAAGGGCTAAGAAATTCAAGCAGTTCAAAAGCAGGGTCACCAGCGGGAAAATCGATCCGGCGCCGGCCGACAGCCACGTGCCCATGCGACTGAGAAAAATCCTGCTGCGCGGTCTTTCGGTTACCAAGGAAGCGCGCTTTTCCTCTATGGATTCCTTGCTGGCGGAGGTGGCCCACGATCCCTCCCTGCGCTGGCGTCGCATCGCCTTGGCGGTCACTATGATCTCAATGCTGGGCCTGGGTTTTGGCTCGGCGGCCTTCATCCAAGCCCGCAAACAACGTCTTTGCGTAGGCGCCGAGACCCGACTGCAGGGAGTCTGGGATCAGAAAATCCAGCGCAGTATTCATAAGAGCTTCGCGGCCGCGGGGCCATCCTACGCCCAAGACGCTTTCGCCCGAGTGGAGTCTCTGCTTAGCAAATATGCCCAGGATTGGGTGGCCATGCGCACCGAAGCCTGCGAAGCAACCCACTTGCGCGGAGAACAATCGGAGCCGCTACTGGACAAACGGATGCTATGCCTCGACCGCCGGCTGGGGGAGTTGCAGGCCCTGACCGAGCTCTTCGCCACCCGGGCCGACCGCGAGGTGGTAGAAAATGCAGTCGCGGCGGCCTACGGACTCAAGCCTTTGTCTGGCTGCGCCGATCTCGAGGCCCTGAGCCAAGCGGTAGCGCCCCCCGATGATCCAGCCTTGCGTCGA
This sequence comes from Deltaproteobacteria bacterium, assembly GCA_030591445.1. Classification (GTDB taxonomy): domain Bacteria; phylum Myxococcota; class B64-G9; order B64-G9; family B64-G9; genus JAUVBB01. Next base: position 10,049 of record JAUVBB010000013.1, read on the forward strand.
GATGTCGAACGCATCCACAAACGTCTCGACGAAGTGACCGCCTTAGAGACGGCGGGCAAGTACCAGGAGGGACTGGTTCTGGCTCGCGCGGCGGCCGCCGATGCGCAAGCAATCCATTACCTGCCCCTGCGAGCCCGCACGCTACAATCGCTTGGCCTGATGGAATCACTGACCGGAGATGGCGAGAATGCAGAAATCCATTTGCGCCAAGCCATGCAGGTGGCGGCCGAGGCGCGCCATGGCGATTTGCTGGCCGCCACCGCCCATAACTTGGTCTATGTGCTCGGCTACCAGCGGGCGCGCTACCAAGAAGCCATCGGCATCGGCCAGTTGGTCGAGGCCCTGGTCACGCAAAGGGGCATGGCGCCGCGCTATCGTGCTGCCATTCAGGCCAAGATCGGCATTGTCTTGTGGGCCCAGGGAAAAAACCAAGAGGCCGAAGTCTATTTCAGGCGAAGCCTGAAACTGCGAGAAAAAATCCATCCCCAGGGCCATCCCAATCTGGCCACCGCCTACAACAACCTGGGCAACGTGCTGGCCGAACAGAAAAAGTACCAGCAGGCCTTGCAACAATACCAAAAAGCGTTGAATCTTTCTGAGCGATTGCTCGGTCGTGATCATCCCGAAGTCGGCCGGGCTCTGATCAATCTGGGCTCGGTATGGGCCAATCTTGGTCAAGGAGAACGGGCCCGCCCCCTGTACGAACGAGCCTTGCGCCTGTTGGAGCATGCGCTTGGCTCCCGCCATCCGCTGGTCGCCGCCGCCGCCAACAATCTGGGCGATATGCTCAACAAGGAAAAAAAATTCGACTTGGCTTTGTTTTACTGTCGACGCGCCTATGAGATTGGTGAGGCGACCCTGGTAGCCGACCACCCGATTCACCGCTATCACCGGCTCTGTGTGGGCCGGGCCCTGACCGGGCAAGGCCGGTACGCACAGGCCCTCCCCCTGCTTGAAAGCTCTCTGCAACAGGCATTGGCGGCCCACGACCGCTCGGCGGACCTGGCCTTGATTCGCTTTCTGCTGGCCCAATCTCTGTGGGAGACCAAGACGGACCGGCCCCGCGCCATGGCCCTCGCTACCCAGGCGGGTACTGACTTCGAAGGCGGCGACGAGCAAGACCGGAAATATGCCATCGAGGCTACGGCATGGTTAAAACAACGAAGAGCGGCCAAGTGAGTGCTTGACTGTACTGCAGCAATTCGATAGGGAAAAAGGAGTGCCTATCGACAAACCGCCCGAGGAGGAGACACCGATGTCATTGGTTCGCTTGGTCAGTACATTTGAAATGCTCAACGAACGCAAGCGCCGGGACAAGGGCGGATTGACCAAGGATGAAAAGAAGCAATGGCGCATGATGCGGAGGGAGATCGAGGAGTTGCTGTTCAAGCGCACCATCGAACTCAAGAACGATACCCGGGAGTCGCTGCGGGTGCCGCTGGCCTTGAAAGTCCAATTTCAAGCCGGCGGAGAGGCCGTGCCCGCCCAGGTCAAAAACCTGAGTGAAGGGGGCTGCTTTGTAACACCCGCCGCGCCCGCGCTGTCTGTGGGCGAGCACCTGAATCTGGAAATGATCCCGCTCAAATCGGGTTATCTGCTCAGCATACCCATGGTGGTAGTGTGGATCAGAACCACGGGCAATAGCGAAGAACAGGGCATGGGTTTGTGTTTCGAGCCCCTGCGCGCCGAGCACCAGCGAATGATCTTCCAGATTCTAGACAACACCATCCGCAGTGTCCTGCTCGACAACCGCCGTTTTGCTCGCGTCGACACTGAGATGAAAGTCTTGATCAAGCACCCCCAAGGCACCGTGACCGCCAAGACTTTAGATCTCAGCCTAGGCGGTATGTTCGTCGTAAGCGATCTAGCCGTGCAGGCCGGCGACAAGATCGCCTTCGAGTTACAAGCCCATCCCGACAAAACCCCCATCCAAGGCACTGCCGAAATCGTGCACTTGGCACAGAAACAAGCCCTAGGCGACAAAAAGGGTTTCGGCGTCTGTTTCGACGCCCTCGACCACAAGAACAAACAAATGCTGCGCATCTTCCTGAACCAAAAAATGTACGGCGGCGATAGCAAAGATTGATAAGGGGTAGCCCTAACAACCCGGGATATTCGGGTGGGTCGTTAGCGGGCGGCGGGGGAAGATACCAACTTGCCGGCAGCGCGCAAGGCTAAGGCCGCGGGCGTGATTCTTTCTACCTCTACTTCCACGGCACCGGGCAGACCGTGTTGCAGGGGAATGGCAGAGTGTTTCGGCAAGGAGATCAGCTTCAGCTCGACGCGCACCTTACCGTTGCGCACTTCACTGGCTACCCGAGCGACTTGGGCTTGTAGGCTGCCATATTGAATCCAGGAAAAACCATGCAATCTTAGCTGCGCCATTTGTCCTTTGCGTACCCGCCCCAGGGCCGCCGGCGGTGAAAACAACGCCACCACCCGTAGCTTACCGGGGGGCACCAAGGCGCCTAGCTTGGCCCCCTGCGCAAGCACCGATCCCACTGGCAAATCGGCAACCTCGGCGATTCGGCCGGCCACCGGTGCCCGGATGGTGCGCAACTCGACCTCGTGTTCCAAAAGGCGAATCGTTGCCCGCAAGGTGACCATGTCCCCCTCGATGCGGGCAATTTCGCTCTGCAGTTTGCTGATGCGAACTTCGTTTTCCCAGAGCCGAGAACGGCGTTCCCATTTGCGCCGAAATACCGAAAGCCGCATGGATTCTTCATCGGCCTTGCGACTGGCAGCCTCGGTCCGGGTTTTGAGCGCTTCGGCCTCGGACAAGGCACCGACTTCGGCTAAGCGCCTTACCCGTTCGGCTTCCCGCTTCGCTTGCCGGGCTTGGGCGCGGGCGCTGCGGCTCTTTTTCTGGGCTTCGGCCCGGGCCTCCCGGCCCGCCCGGTCGGTGGCGTTGCGGGCTTTGGTGTGGGCCGCCAGCACCTGGCGCAGCGCCTCGATTTCCGCGGCCAAGGCCGCCAAGTGCGCTTGCTTCTCTACAATCTGGAGACGCTCGGCCTCGGCGTCGAGCACCAGCAGCACCTGACCGGCGGTGACCACCAAGTCCAAGTGCATCTGGTTGGCCACCACTTTGCCGGCCACCGGCGCCTCGATAGAATGGGCCGCTTGCTCTACTTCAATCCGCGCCGACTCGGTACTGGCAATCACGGCGACCTCTCCGAAGAAAAACCACCCGCACCAGATCAACAATAAAACGCCGGCCAGAGCCAACAGACCCAGGGCGGCCCGGCGAAAACCGTCCCGATGCAAAAAGCGCAAAGCCCGGGCAAAAGCGTGCTCCCCTTCGGCCATTTCGCTGGGATGTTCTTCCATGTTCTCTTTCCGCGCCTGTTTTAATCAAAGTCCAGTTCGAAACAAAAGACGCCCTCTTCCATGTGACTGTTGACCATGCATTGGCTCTTGTCATTAAACACGAACTGCATGGCTTTGTTCTGGCGGAGAACTTCGGCAGTGAAACCGGCGATACCGTTGCGTCGCGCAATTTGCACCAGATAGCGTAACAAGAAACTACCGATGCCCCGATTGTGCCACTGATCACGGACGGTAAAGGCCACTTCGGCCCGATTGGTCTTGGGGTTCAGGAAATAGCCGCCCACGGCAATGATGTCTTCTCCGTGGGCTTCGGGCAAAGTGCCGACAATGGCCACCTGGTTGCGATGATCGATGTACACAAAGTCTTGCAGCTCTTCCTTGGGAATGCGTTTCAGATGGGACATCCAGCGATAGTAAATGGTCTGCTGACTCAGGGCATAGAACAAATCCTTGATGCGCGGCGCGTCGGTCGGATGAATCGGCCGGAAGTTTACCTGGGTGCCATCGTCGAGCAGCATCGAGGTGCTTAAATCCTGCGGCCCTATCTGGATACTGCCCTTCAAGTCGGCCATTTCCGGCCGGACATATTTGGCCTCAATGGCCTCGCGCATCAACTCAATCCGGTAGTCGGGATGGGCAATGCTGATCAGCGCCAGCGCCCGCTCTTGTACGCACTTGCCGTGTAAATAGGCCACGCCGTATTCGGTCACCACGTAGTGGACGTCTCCGCGGGTAATCACCACCCCGGCCCCCGGACTGAGGCGGGTGACGATCCGGGAGATTTTGCCGTCGGTGGTCACCGAGGCCATGGCCGTGATGGCTTTGCCGCCGGGAGATCGGGTGGCGCCCCGGTTGAAGTCGCTGCGACCGCCGATACCGGAAAAAAACTTGGTGCCAATGGAGTCGGCGCAAACCTGGCCGGTCAAATCAACTTCGAGCGCGGTGTTGATCGAGACCATCTGGTGGCACTTGCCGATAATAAACGGATCATTGACGTATTCGGTCGGCTGAAAAGAAAAGATGGGATTGTGGTCTACGTAGTCGTAAAGCGCTTGGGTGCCCATGCAAAAGCTGGCTACGATCTTGCCCCGGTCCAGAGATTTGTAAGAGCCGTCGACCGCGCCTGATTCTACCAGATCGATGATGCTGTCGGTAAACATCTCGGTGTGAATACCCAGGTGCTTTTTGTTGGCCAAGAACTCCACCACCGCCTGCGGGATGTCGCCCATGCCCACTTCGATGGTGGAGCCATCCTCTACCAAGGCCGCCAGGTGTTCGCCCACTCGCCGGGCCACCGCGGTGACACCTCCCGGCCGCACCTCCAACAAGGGAACATCCACCGGCACCAATAAGTCGATGTCATGTACATCCAAAGAGCTATCGCCCTTGGTTCGCGGCATCTGCGGGTTGACTTCGGCAATGACTAGGGCCGCGTTTTTGACCGCGCTTTTAATGATATCGACCGATATGCCCAGGCTGCAGGTACCAAAACGATCGGGCGGAGTGACTTGTACCAAGGCCACGTCGAGGGGGATCTGGCCGGAGTGAAACAATTGCGGGATATCGAACAAGCGCACCGGGGTGTAGTCACCCAGACCTTCCTGGATAATTTCGCGCACATTCTCGGCAATGAAAAAACTGTTAATGCGAAAATTCTGGGTCAATTCGCGCTCGGCGTAGGGTGCCTTGCCCATGGTCAGCAAGTGTACGATCTCGGTGTCAACCAAATGACCAGAACACGCGGTCAAGGCGTCAACCAGTTGCTGGGGCTGGGCACAGCCAGTTCCCACGAAGACGCGTTGACCGGGCCGAATGTGGGCGACCGCGTCGGCGGCATTGCTGACCATATCTTGGTATCGATCCTGCCAGTCCGGATCGTAGCTTGGGGCTTGGGGTTCTTTCATGCTTCTGCTTCCGTCAGCATCATGCGGGCATCAACCACCATCGGATCTTGTCCGGGTGGGCCCACGATAAAGGGGTTGATTTGCATCTCGGCAATTTGCGGAAAATCGGTCACCAACTGGCTGATCCGTTGCAATCCCTGGGAAATCGCCGAAATGTCCACGCCGGCCTGGCCCCGGGCCCCGCGCAACAGTTCGTAGGAGCGGGTGGACTTGAGCATCTGGGTAGCTTCCTCGGCGGTGATGGGCGCCAGGCCGGCGGCCACATCTTCGAGCACTTCCACGAAGATACCGCCCAGGCCGAACATCAGCATGGGCCCGAACTTAGGATCGCGGCGCATGCCAATGGTGACCTCCAAGCCGCGCTTGCACATCTTTTCCACATAGATGCCTTCCAGTCGGGCCTCGGGGGCATGACGCATGACCCGCAGAGTTAACAGATCGTAGAAGTCGCGGATTTGCTCGGCGTCGGCCAGGCTGAGTTTAACCCCGCCGGCATCGGATTTGTGGATGATATCGGGCGAGACGATCTTCATCGCCACCGGATAACCCAGTTTCTCGGCCGCCTCTACCGCCAGATCGGACTCGGTGGTCAACAGACCCTCGGGGACCTTGAAATCATAGGCACGCAAAATTTCCTTGGCCCGAACCTCGCCCACCTCGAGACCGCCGGTTCGTTGTTGGCGCACCAGCAAGCGCTCGACCCGACGGCGGTTGACCGGAAAGCGGGTCACCACCCGCGGCGGCCGGGCCTGCCAAGCGGCGTACTCGCGCATGGCTCGCAACGCGTCCACCGCCCGCTCGGGCGATGGGTAATCCGGAATTCCCGAGGCCACAAACTCGGCCCGGCCCGGCATGACGTCGACCGAGCCCATCAAAACCATGAGCATGGGCTTGTCAACCGGCGCCCGTTGGGCCACCGCCCGCGCCGTGGCCGCCGCTTGGGTCATGGCATGGGGGGTCAAGATGGCAATGATGGCATCGACCGCATCATCTTGTTGGGCCAACTCTACCGCGCGGGCATAGCGGCCAGGGTCAGCATCACCCAGCAAGTCGATGGGATTGCCGGCCGCGGCCTGGGGCGGCAAGCCCGCCTTAAGGGCGGCACTGGTCTCGGCGCTGAAGCTAGCCAAGCGCATGCCTACCTGCTCCAGGGCATCGGCGGTGACCACGCCCGGACCACCGCCATTGGTGATCACAGCCACCCGATCCCCCCAGGGCAGGGGCTGCATGGCCAAAGCCGTGCCGTAGTCTATCAGGGCCTCGAAAGTCTCGGCCCGCACCACGCCCGCGCGCTTGAAGGCCGCGGCGTAGGCAACATCGGCCCCGGGCTTGAAACCGGTATGACGGGCGGCCGCCTGGCCACCGGCCTGGGTGGTTGCCGCCCGAAAGATAACCACGGGCTTGACCGCGGCCAGGGCTTCGGCGGCCCGGATGAACTCGTCACCAGAGCTAATGCTTTCCAGATATCCGATCACGACCTTGGTCTCTTCGTCGCGGGCAAAATGATCGAGAAAATCTATTTCGGTCAGATCGGCCTTGTTGCCAATGGCGATGACCTTGGCCAGGCCAAGCCGGCGGGCCGCCGCCCAGTCCAAAATGGCCGTGCCCACCGCGCCCGACTCGGTCAGGACCGATATCCCGCCGGTACTGGGCATGTGGCGGGCAAAAGAGGCATTCATGCGGTGGCGGGTGTTGATCACGCCCAGAGATTTGGGTCCCAACAGGCGAACCCGGGCCTCGGCACATAGACGCGCGATCTTCTCTTCCAAAGCGCCGCCGGCCGAACCAGTTTCCTTAAATCCAGCAGAAACCACAATGATGCCAGTGACGCCGGCATCGATCGAAGCCTGCACCGCATTGTCCACCGCCGGCGCCGGCACCGTGATCAAGGCCAGGTCCACGCCCCCTTCGATTTCCTGTAAGCTCCGGGCACAAGGCAAGCCCAGCAATTCGTCGGCCTGCGGATTGACCGGGATAATCCGTCCACCGAAGCCACCGCGTACCAAGTTGTCCAAGACCGCATAACCAATCTTGGCCGGATGCCGGGATGCGCCAATCACGGCGATGGAAGCCGGTGTCAAGAACGTATCTAAAGTCTCGATGTCACACCCCCAAACCTCATGAGCATTCCTTCCGCGGTATTTGCCAGACCATGATCTTTGCTCCCTGTGCTCCAAAGAGTATCGGGCAGGAGGAAGCCGGGCGCAAGGTCAAAGCGATTGTTTGAATTTAGAATCGCCTGGAATTTGACCGCGTCGCCTGAGACGGTTACTTTTTAAACAAAAGGACTGGGCATCCTCATGCGTGGCTTTTTTCGAAACATCTTCCCTTGGCTCTTGGCCGCTGTGCTGGCGGCGACATGGGGCTCCTTTGTGCTCTGGATGCATCAGCCCCTGCGCACCCAGAATCAATATCTGGAAGAAGTTCTGCGAGCCGCCGGATCCGATGCCAGCGAATGTGAAGAATCGCTGGAGATCTGCGAAACTCGCGGAACCCGCAAAGAGGAAAGAATGAAGGATCTGGAAGCCTCCAACGTCGAGCTGGACCGAGAGCGCTCTGCCCTGCAGGCTGGGGTGGACCGCAAGGCGCTGGTGCTGGAGGCGCTCAATCACACCGTGCAGGACCTGTACCAGAATCTCGAGGCAGAGATCCATGGTGGCGAGATTCTCATCAAGCAACGCCACGGCACGCTGGTGGTAGACATCAATGACAAGATTCTTTTCGACTCGGCCCAAGTCGAAATTAAACCGCGCGGCCGCGAGATTCTCATGCTCCTGGGCCAGACCTTGCTCCAATCCTCTGACCGGGATATCCAGGTCGGCGGCCATACCGACCCGGTGCCCATCTCCGATAAACTAGCCGAGCAATACCCGACCAAGTGGGACTTATCAACCGCGCGGGCCACCCAAGTGGTGCGTTTCTTACAGAGCGAAGCCGGCCTTCCGGGCGCGCGGCTGATCGCCGCCGGCTTCGCCCAGTATCGGCCGGTGACCAGCAATGCTACCAAACGAGGTCGGCGCCTGAACCGGCGCATCGAGATTGTGCTGCTACCCAAGCCAGCAGGGGATTAGCGCTTCGACGGGTCTTGCTTTGGGATCATGGCTTGTTCCAGGTATTCTACCACCCGCTCGAGTACCGCAAAGGCTTCTCGATAGGGCGTCTCTTCCCGCAGATCCACCCCGGCCATCTTTAACAGGTCTACCGGATATTTAGACCCCCCGGCTTTGAGCATGCCCAGGTAGTTATCGCGAGTCTGCATGTCGCCCCCGTGGATCTTGTTGGCGATGGTGGTAGAAGCGATGAAACTGGTGGTGTATTGGAACATGTAGAAGTTGTAGTACAGATGCGGGATATAGGCCCACTCTACCGCATAGAGCGGATCGATCTTACACACGCCTTCGGCCTCGCCGTAATACTCGCGCAGCAACTGCAGATAGGTTCGATCGAGAAGATCGGCGGTCAGCGGCGTGCCCGACTGGGCAATCTCGTGCAGCTTGAGTTCAAACTCGGCAAAGAGCGCTTGGCGAAATACGGTGGTGCGCCAGTCATCGAGATACTGGCCCAATAAGCTGGCTTTTTTCTGGGTATCTCGTTCCTGATCGACGATGTCTAGACGCAATAGGTTCTCGTTGACAATCGAGGCCACTTCCGCGGTGAAAATCGGATAATCGGCATTTTGATACTTCTGATACTTGTTGGCCAGGTAAGAATGAGCCGCGTGGCCGAACTCGTGGGCGGTGGTGCTCATGGAGTCGTAGTTGTCGTTGTAGTTGAGCAGAACAAAGGGATGGACATCGTAGGCCGCCCCGGACATATAGGCGCCCGAGCGTTTGTTGGCAGTCGGATACACATCCGTCCAGCGATCGTCGAAGGCCATTTTCATGATGCTCAGATAGTCTTTACCCAGGGGGGCCATGGCTTTGGTGATGTGGGCCCGGGCCGCGTCATAATCGTATTTCAGGTCGACCGCGGGCACGATGGAGGCATATAGATCGTGATAACCAAGCTGGTCAATGCCCAGCATCTTCTTGCGCAAGCGCAAAAAACGCCACAACAGCGGCCGAGCGGCCCGCACTTGTTTGATCATGTTTTTGTAGATCTCGGTGGGTACGTTGGTTTTTCCCAGGGCGCTTTCCAGTGCCGAATCGTATTTGCGCACCTTGGCAAAATAGTGATCGCGGTTGATTACCCCGGCCAATAGGCTGGCGTAGGTCTCCCGGTATTTCTGGTAGGTACCCCAAAAAGCCCGAAACACCTTGATTCGATCGTCGCGGTCGGCCACACCCCGGTATCGGGTGTACATGGACTGGGTCATGCGCACGCGCTGGCCGTCTTTGAGGGTCACGGTGGGAAAGGGCACATTGAGGGTGGAGACCGTCATGTACACATTTTGGGGCAGCTTGGTCAGATCGCCGGCCCGGGCGATGATTTCTTCTTCTATCGGTGAGAGCACATGATCCTTGAGCCGCAGGGTATTGTCCAGATAGTGCCGGTAGTCGGCCAGTTTTGGTGACTGCAAGAATCTTTTCAGTTTCTTGGCCGGGATGCTCAATATTTCCGGCCGCACAAAGGAGACCGCCGCACTCATTTTGGTGCCGGCCCGGCCGATGCGATCGGCCAATTCCTGGCCCTGGCGTTCTTTGGCGTCTTGGTCATGCAAGCGCTCGGCATAGCCACGCAAACGGTCGGCCCGCTTGCCGATGGCAAACAGTTTATCCAGACAGGAGGCCAGGCGGGCCGGGCTGGATCCCAGCTTACCCTTGCAGCGGCTAAACTTGCCCAGGTCCCGCTCCAGTTGCGCCAGGTCTTTCTCCCAGGCTTTGACGTCGCCATACATTTGACCCAGGTCCCATTTGTGCTCCTCCTTGACCTGGCTCCTGAGTGGTTGGGCCACCTGACCGTCGCTTTGTTCTTCTTCCGCGACCAGGCGCTCCACTTCATCCAGCGCCTTGGCCAAGGCCCGGAAGGACTCGCGATAGGGGCGGGGCCGGGACAAATCCACCCCGGCCAGCTTGAACAGTTCGGTCGGGTATTGCGCACCACCTGATTTCAACATGGTCAGATAGGCGTCGCGGGTACGGGTATCGCCGGAGAAGATTTTTTCGGCTATGGCCGTACCGGCAATGAAGCTGACCGGATATTGATAGACAAAGAAATTCTGGTAAATGTGGGTGACGTATGCCCACTCCACCGCATAGAGGGGATCGATTTTGGTCACGCCCTTGGCATCGCCGTAGTAGACGCGCAGCAGCTCCAGATAGGTCTGGTCAAGGCGATCGGCGGTCAGCGGTATTCCCTTTTTGGCTAGCTTGTGCAAGGCCAGTTCAAACTCGGAGAACAAGGCCTGACGAAACAGCACTTGGCGCCAGGTCTCCAGATACTGACCCAGCAGGTAAAGTTTTTGCTGGCGATCTGTTGCCTGGGAGTACAGATGCAGCCGCAACAGGTTTTCATTCACGTTGGCCGCTACCAGCGACACCAGATTGGCTCGCTTGGCGTTATGCACTTTCTGGTTCTGGTGGGACAGATGGGAGTGGACTGCGTTGCCCACTTCGTGGGCCGCCATGGTCAGGCTGAGATAGTCGTCGTTGTGATTGAGCAGAACATAGGGATGGGCGCCGTGAAGATCGCCATAAACGGCTCCGTTGGAGCGTTTGTCGGCAGCAGGATAGACATCGATCCAACGGTTGTCAAAAGCCTGTTTGAGAACCTGGCCGTATTCAGATCCGAGGGGAGCCATGGCCGAAAGCAGCACTCGCCGCGTATCTTGCCAGCTGTACTCCATGGAGCGCGAAGGCACGATGGAGGTATACAGATCGTGATAGCGTAAGTCCTCCAAGCCCAACATTTTGCGGCGCAGACCCAGGTAACGCCATAATAAGTTCCGGCCGGCACGCACCTGCTTGATCATATTGGTGTAGATGGCAATAGGGATGTTGTCTTCGTCCAGGGCCGCCTCGAGATCACTCTTATAATTTCGAACCTTGGCGTAGTAATGGTCGCGGCTGACCGCGCCGGAAAGCAAGCCGGCGTAGGTTTCGCGAAAGTCCCTATAGGTGCCCCAGAATGCCTTGAATACCTTGGCGCGATCTTCGCGCACCGGGGCGGCCCGGGTACGCATGTAGTTGGTGCGGGTGATGGCCACCTGCTTGCCATCGGACAAGGTGACCACCGGAGCCTCGGCGTTGACGTCGGCGACAGTCATGTACACATTCTGGGGCAAGTTGGCCAAATCGCCGGCGCGGGCGATAGTTTCCTCGGCAATGGGCGAGAGCACGTGTGCGCGTCTACGGGTGATGTTGTCAATGTACTGGCGGTACCCGGTCAGGCGCTTCGATTTCAAAAAGGACTTTAGTTTGCGGGGCGGGATCCGCAGAATGTCCGGCCGCACAAAGGAAAGAGCCGCTTTGGTTTCGGTGCCGATTGCTTCGGCTCGTTGGAACAGCTTCTGGCCCTTGGGATCCCGCCGGTCCTGATCGTGCACCAGCGAGGCATAAGTGATCAGGCGAGTCTGTCGGCTGAGGATGGCAAATTGCTGATCCAGGCAAGCGCCCATGCGCTCTGGGCTTTTGGCCAGCTTGTCCTTACAATCAGCAAAGGCGGTTAATTCGCGCCGGAGCCGGTCGAGATCCTGCTCCCAGTCTGCCGGGCTGGCATAAAGATCTTCGACCCGCCAGCGGTGGGCGTCATCGCCAGCCTTTGAACCCGCGGCCACCGCGGTCGATGGCAACACCGCCCACACCAAACCCAACATCAACGCGAACACCAAGAGCATCTTTTTCATAGTCTCTGCCTCCATATTTTGGCGCGGCTGGTCCCCATTTGGTCCACGCGTTTACTGGATTCACACTAGATATGGAAGTGAGCCCCCCGTCAACCCTGAAGTGCGAGGAACCTTGACAAATTGCATCGCGGGCAATACCGTAAGTAGATATTAGCTATCTGTGTTTCTACTGGCAGTGGTACTCGGGGGTGGGGATTTTTTTGCCTCCTTGACGGGCCGGGTCTGTCGTGGGAAATTGCCCGGTGATGACAACTAGCGACCAAGCAAAAACAACGACGCAGAATCAGACATGGTGGAATCGGCACCGCCTGCACTTGGCATTGTTTACCATCGCCTTGTGTGTTTTTGCCGCCACCAGCGCCAACCGGCTCCTGAAGCAATCGCAAGGTCCGCACTTTGTGTATCTGGCCGATAGCCTGCTCCACGGCCAGTTAGCCAACCGAACGCCGGCCCCGAACAACAACGACTGGATCCACTACCAAGGCAAGCAGTACGTTAGTTTTCCGCCGGTACCGGCGGTGCTGATGATGCCTTTTGTGGCTCTGTTTGGCTTGTCGTTTAACGACGTGCTCTTTACCTTGTTCTTTGCTGCTCTCAACGTGCTGCTGATGTTTCTGGTTTTACAGATGCTTAGCCGCGAGCAGTTGAGCACCATGAGCCAAGATCAAAACCTCTGGCTGACCGCCCTGTTCGGTTTCGGCACTGTCCACTTTTCCTGCGCCGTTCTGGGCGAGGTTTGGTTCACGGCCCAAATCATCGGGGTGAGCTTTAGCCTGGCCTACATCTTGTGCGCCACCCGAACCCGTCACCCGCTGCTGGCCGGAATCTTTCTGGCCCTGGCTTTCGACACGCGGGTGAACCTGGCCTTCACGGTCTCGTATTTTGCCCTGCAGCTTTTCTTCCCACGCCCGCAAGCGGGCCGCTTCCAGGCTGGTGGGCTCAGAGAAATTCTGCGCCGGGCCCTGCTGTTCTCCCTGCCAATTCTGTTGGTGGGCATCGCTCAGATGTGGATGAACCATGCCCGTTTTCACCAAGTCTTCGAGTTCGGCCACAGCTATCTGTCCGGCCCCGCCGGCAAGCGCATTCAAGAGCACGGTCTATTCGCCTACCATTATCTTTGGTGGAATCTAAGCACCATGATCTGCGGCTTGCCTAAATTCTACCACCAGCTGCCCTTTCTGGGCTATGACGCCAACGGCATGAGTATCTTTCTGACCACGCCGCTCTTTGCCCGCCTGTTCTGGCCCCGGGCAAAACCATGGCTTTATCCCATAGTCTGGGCCAGCTTGCTGCCCGCCCTTTTGGTGCCGCTTTTTTACCAAAATTCCGGGTATGTCCAGTTTGGCTATCGATTTTCTCTTGATATAACGCCTTACCTGGTCATGTTGTTGTCCCTGGGCAGAGTTCCGATGAATAGAACTACCAAGATATTGATTTTACTATCCATTGCCGTAAACCTGGCCGGTGCCATCGCTTTCAAGCGTATCGGTCCTATCTGAAATTCCCTCCTTTTATATCGGCAAAAAATAGTTGACAAATATTTATTTAAAACTAGACTGACATGTCAGTTCATTCCTCCTGGAACAACAATTAGGAGCAGGCAATGGCAAGTCAAGGACAACGAGTTGGCATCGACGTCGGTGCGATTTTTCTCAAGGTCGTCAAAATCGATTCCGCGGGCAAAGCAATCCAGGTTTTCTATCAGCCACACAAGGGCAATCCGGCCAAATTATTGGAGAAGGCCCTGGCCGAACTGTCTGTGAGCGCTGACGACGCCTTTGGTATTACCGGCTCGGCGGCCGGCTTGCTGGCCAGCACCTTGGGCGTGACTCGTTTGGACATCACCCGTTGCCAAATCGAGGCCATTGGGGAATGGCTACCGCAAGCGCGCAATATCATCGATATCGGCGGTGGCTCGGTCACCCTGGTACAACTGGACGAAGAGGGTCGTTTCCAGGGTTATTCCACCAATTCCATGTGTGCTGCCGGCACCGGATCGTTCTTGGACGAGCAAGCCGGCCGCATGGGGGTTTCCTACCAGGATGCCATGAGCTTCGGTTTTGTCGCCGAACCGCCCTCTATCGCCTCCCGTTGCGCGGTCTTCGCCAAAAGTGATCTCATCCACCGCCAACAAGAAGGTTACTCAAAGGCCGAGATGTGGTCCGGGCTTTGTCGCGGCATGACCAAAACTTTGTTGGGCACCTTGCTCAACGGCAAGCCGCTCGACGCGGTCACCGCGGTGATCGGCGGCGTGGCTCAAAATAGCGAAGTTTTGCGCTGGCTACGCGATGCCTACCCTGAGTGGATCCAGGTTCCCAGCGATCCGCATTTGGCGGCGGCGGTCGGTGCCGCTCGCTTGGCCGAGCATCCGGATCAACCGGTGCCGCGCCCGATCCCGGCAAACCATGTTCAGCTCGAAGACAGCGGGCACAACCCCTGGCCGCTGAGTTTGACCAAGTCGAGTTACCCGTCTTTTGCGGCCGACGAGGCCTACCTCGATGCCGAGGGCAACGAAGTTCGCATTCTGGCCTGGCCCGGCGGATCCGAACTGCGCGGCTACCTCGGCATCGACATCGGCTCCACCAGTACCAAGCTGGCCCTGGTTGATGAACAAAACCAGGTCGTGCTAGACATTTATCGCAAGACCGGTGGCGATCCCATCCACGCCACTAAGTTACTCTTTCGGGCCCTGCACAAGGTAGCCCAAGAAAAATCGGTCCGCTATCAGATTCTGGGCGTCGGCACCACCGGCTCCGGCCGTAAGATGGTGGGCAAGGTCATCGGCGCCGACGCCATCGTCAATGAAATATCGGCGCATGTGGCCGGCGCGGCTCAGACCGATCCCAGCGTCAATACCATCTTCGAGATCGGTGGCCAAGATTCCAAGTACATGCACGTGGTCGACGGTCACATTCGTGACGCCAACATGAACTATGTCTGCGCGGCCGGCACCGGCTCCTTTGTCGAAGAGCAGGCCAAGAAGCTGGGTTTTCCGGTCGAAAAAATCGGCCCGGCGGTACTGGACATCTTCCCGCCACGAACCTCGGATCGCTGCACCGTCTTTATGGAACAAGACGTGGCCAAGCTGGTGCAAACCGGCGTGAGCCCAGAAGAAGCGATGGCCGGGGTGATGGTTTCGGTAGTGAAGAACTATCTGAACAAAGTCGTGGGCAACCGCTATCGCTCACGCGAAAAGATCTTTTTTCAAGGCGCCACCGCGCGCAACCAAGGTCTGGTGGCTGCTTTCGAGCGGCTGCTCGACTGCGAGATCGTGGTCTCGCCCTATTGTCACGTCATGGGCGCCTTTGGCGTGGCCTTGCTTACCCGGGCCGCCATGGCCGAGCAAAAACAAGAAAAGAGCGCCTTTTTGGGGCTCGATCTCGATGCCCGCTCCATTTCCATTCGCAAGGAAACCTGTTCGCTTTGCCAAAACAAATGCTCCATTTCATTTGCCGATATCGAAGGCATGGCCGAGTCACCCTCCTGGGGTTACATGTGTGGTCGGGATCCGGAGGAAGAAAGGGTGCGGGTCAACCCCCATGACAAACCGCTGCGAATCCGCCAGAAACTCTGGCGAGAGGCCGGCGCCGGGGTGGAAGTGGCACCCGACGCCCCGGTAATCGGCATCCCCCAAGCACTGACCGTTTACAGCTACTTGCCGCTATGGCGAAGGTTTTTCAACCGGCTGGGCTATAAAGTGCAGTTGTCGGGTTTGACCACTGATCGAATTCGTTCGCTGGCCTCCCGCATCTGCGGCGCTGAATTCTGTTTCCCGGCCAAGATTGCCATGGGCCATGCCGCCAAGCTAGCCACCGAAGAAGGCGTCGATTATATTTTTATGCCCTTCATGATCGCCGAAGCCAAAAACGAACAAACCACGGCCTCGAAGTTCTGCCCCTATGTCCAGTCTTCTCCCTCCGTAACCCGAACCGCGCTGGCCATCAATGGCATGGAAAGCTCGCAGTTGCTTTCGCCGGTTTTGGACATGCGTTTAGATGAGTCCCGGCTCGTCGAATTGCTGAGCAAAGGCTTGGCCACCCAGCTCAATCTCTCCCGCAAGCAAATCCTCACCGCTTGGCGCGAGGCCATTTCTGCCCAGCACGGTTTCGAACAACGTTGCCGGGAAGAAGGTCAACGCATCCTCCAACAAGCAGCGAGTACCGGCGAGAAGCTGATCGTTTTGGCCGGCCGGCCTTATAACACCTACGATACCGGCATCAACCTGGGCCTGCCCCAGAAGCTGGCCGAACAGGGCCGCACCGTGTTGCCCATGGAACTCTTGGCCGCCGATCTCGACCTCTTGGGTCCCGAATACCAGAATGTTTTCTGGAGCTATGGGCAACGAATCCTGGCTTCGGTCAAGAAAGTATCCCAAGAGCGCAATCTGGATGTGGTGTACTTTTCCAATTTCAATTGCGGCCCGGACAGCTTCTTGCTTTCCTATGCCGAGCAAATCTTGGGCAATCGTCCCTTCTTGGCCCTGGAGCTAGACGAACACGGTGCCGATGCCGGTTATATGACCCGGATCGAGGCCTTCTTCGACGTGTTACGTAGACCGCAGCCGCTTACCCAGGTGACCCAAAACTTTCGCAGTGAACCGGAAAACATCAAAGATCGCACCATCTGGCTGCCGCCCATGCATCCGGCCGCCACCGAGTTGGCGGCGGCGGCCTTTCAACGGCACGGCTTTGACGCCCGCGCGCTGCCGGCCGAGGACCAAGAGGCTTTCGAGCTGGGACGATCTCTGACCCGTGGCTCCGAGTGCCTGCCTACGGCTTTGACCATTGGCGGTTTCCTAAAGACCTTTCGCGCCAAACCCCGTAGTGGCAAGCACGCTTTCTTCATGCCCACCGCGGAAGGCCCCTGCCGTTTTGGCCAATATTGCACGCTGCACCGGCAAATCCTCGACCGGGAAGGGCTGGCCGATGTAGCCATCCTCTCGCCTTCGAGTTTCAACAGTTACCAGGGCCTGAACGAAAATGTACGCCGCGGTCTCTGGCACGCCTTTTTGGCCGCCGACATTCTGTTCAAAGCCACCTGCAAAGTACGGCCTTACGAGGTGCATATCGGACAGACTGATCGCTGCTTTGAGGAACAAAAGGGAAAGATCGCGGCGGTGTTGGCCCGGGGCGGCGATGTGCCGACCGCGGTAGGCACAGCCGTAGAGGCCTTTGCCGCCATTGAGACCGCTGGCCCGCCCAAACCGCTGGTGGGAATCGTGGGCGAGATTTACGTCCGCTGTAATCCCTTCGCCAACGAGGACGTGGTGGGCGCGGTGGAGCGCTTCG
This sequence comes from Deltaproteobacteria bacterium, assembly GCA_030591445.1. Lineage (GTDB taxonomy): Bacteria > Myxococcota > B64-G9 > B64-G9 > B64-G9 > JAUVBB01. The sequence continues at coordinate 27,352 of JAUVBB010000013.1, forward strand.
GCGGCGAAGCCTGGCTGGCACCCCTGTCCGAGTGGATTCTTTACACTGCAGCCATCCAGGACATCTCTTTCGGCGATCGCAGTCGGAACATATTCAAGAAGTGGATATCCAAAGCGAAAAACATGTACCTCTTCCACCAGGAACACCGGGTCTACGACGCGGCCGGGCCCTTTATGGCCGATCGGCATGAGCCTTCCATCCATCGCATAATCGAGGAGGGCAGCAAGCACCTGCCCTTGAACTTCGAAGGCGAAGCCCTCATCACCGTGGGTCGCGCGGTGGAGTTCGCACTCGGCGGCGCCGCCATGGTGGTCAACTGCGCTCCTTTCGGTTGCATGCCGGGTACCTTGACCACCGCCCTGTTCCATAAGCTGGCCCCGGAACACGGCATCCCCATGGTGAACATGTTCTACGACGGCCACGGCAATCAAAACCAGCGCCTGGAAGTGTTCTTGAACAATGCCGTGCGCAAGGCACCATCCGGAAACGACCAGCCCGACTCTCGCTTGCCGGCGGATGAAACCCGCCCCCGCCAATCAGTCTAAGAATTTCCGCGGTAGACGCAGCTAGCGAATCCCCAGGGCGCGCTTCAGCTCTTTGGTGATTTTGAAATAGTCATCACGAGAGTAGGGCTCGTTCAAGATGCAAAAATCTCGCTTGCCCAAACCAACACAACCGAAACAATAGGTACAATCGGTACAGGAAGTACATTGCACCAAGTATGCGCTGCCGGAGCAATTGATGGAGTCGATGCAATAAGAACTATTGTGACATTGCACGCAAGCAACCGAGTGACTAGTGTGGGCACATTGCTCACAGGCCGTCGAGTGGGTGCATCGATAGCAACCCGAGCAATCTTGGCAAAACATGCAACCAGTACACTGCTTGCAGCCCGCACACTCGAAAGAGCCCGGGTTTTCTCCAGAAACCTCGTAGCTGCGCTTGAGTTCGGTAAGCTGGCTAAGAAAATCTTTCTTGTCCATCAGGGCCTCGCTTTTCCGGGGTGGATTCCATCATGCCACAGCCGTCATGCTCTTTCCAGTCTTGTCGCCATCCGGGTGTCCGGCGGTTCTTGACATGGACGACCGAGGCGTCTAGCATGGCGGCCATGTTGCGGAAAAGTAAAACCGTTTTGTTTTTTTTCGGCGTCTTGATCCTGGTATTGGGCTTGGCCGCCGGTTGCGGTAGCGCTTGCGAAGATTTGGCCAATCAGATCTGTAAATGCCAACCCACCCGGACCAAGGAAGCTCGCTGTAAATCTTATATCAGCGCCGCGGCTCAGAACTTCGACTTGACCGACGCCGAGGAAGCGCAGTGCCAAGATATACTGGACGAACACAGCTGCACTTGCGAGGCACTGGCGGCAGGGTCTTTTTCACTCTGCGGACTGGCTGCCGATCCGATGTCGGCGGTCGAATAAGCGACCAGCTACGGCCCGTCGCCGATGGCGGTGGCTCGGGCTTCCAACCAATCCATGATCTCGGGGTAAACCAGCGGGCGCGAGTGTCGGCCCAATAGCATATCGCCATGGCCGAAATCGTGCTCGTCACCCCGGTCGATACCAAAGATGCGCAACTGTTTGTCCTCGGCGCGGATGCGCTCGTAGGCCGGGGCCACCGTGTCGGGCGGGGCGATTTGATCCGCGTCGGCGGCCACAATCAAAGAAGGGGTGCTAATCTGGCTCAGCCTCTCCAGGTAATGCACCGAGCGGTCGCGCGAAGTGAATCCGTCGGTGTGGATCCAGGAGAAAAACTGGCGCATGAGTCGGCCGCTTACATTGTCGACCGCGTTGACCAGGCAACGGCGCATCACCGCCCCCTCCATGCCATCGGCCAGCACTACAATGCGGGAAAGAGAGCGTGGCCCGAAACCCATGAGGGGGGCAAAAAACCGGGCGAAGGCGCGAAAGAAAAGAACCCGGCCGGCAAACATGGGCCGGACCAGGTGATGGGTCCACTTGACCTGTCGGGCCGCCGACAACAAGACCGGAGAAGAAATGGTCACCAAGCCGCGAATGCTTATTTTTTGTTTGGGCACGGCGGCTTGCTGACTAAGCCAGGCATAGCCCAGCAAGCCTCCCATACTGTTGCCCACCCAGAAAAGTTCCTCGGCCTGGGTGACCATGCGGATGGTGGCCAGGGCTGCCGGAATGTCCCGATGAAGATGGTCTTCGAAATCAAATTGCGACCGGAAACGACTAAAAAGAGCCGGCTGGGAACTCAAACCACTGCCCCGCAGCTCTAAAACCCAGACATCGAAACCGCGATGACGCAGATCGCGAGCCAGGGAGCGACTTTCGCCCATATCATAGTTGTGTCGGTTGATGGCCAAACCCGGCACCAACAGTACCGGCTCGGCATATCTTGGCTCCCGCGGCAGATAGCGGTGTAGGGCCAGACGCCACTGATCGTCGGTCCAAGCAAAATGAACTTGATCACCAAACTGGGGGTCGGCAAATACCCGGCTCCAGAGAGCCACGTGCAGGCGAATCAAAGCCCCGATTGCCAATAACCAGCCCAAGACAGCCAGCACATCACTCATGGTTTTCCTTCCTCACGAAGCGCGAGTGCCGTAAGCAGCTGTTCGTGAATATGGTCGAAGGCTCCGTTGGACATCACCAGAATCACGGCGCCGGCCGGTACCTTGGCCACCAAATCGGCCACTACCGCCCCCGCGTCGGCTAAACAATCGGCGGGTTGGCCCCCGGCACGCAAGGAGGCGGCCAGCGCCTCCGAATCGAAACGTTCTGCCTCCGTAAGCCCAGCGCCGCCGTACGGGGGCACCACCAGTACCCGATCCGCGCCGGCGAAGGAGGACGGATAACGCTCTTGAAAAAACTTTCGGCGACTGGTGTTGGTTCGCGGCTCAAACACCGCCACCAAGAAGGCGTCGGGATATTTTTGCCGGGCGGCGCGGACTGTCTCGGCCACCGCGGTGGGATGATGAGCAAAGTCGTCGATGACCGTCACCGATGCTCTTTGCCCGCGCACCTGCATCCGCCGGGCCACGCCGGCAAAGCGGGGCAGTTGGGTGGCCGCCTGGTCTGGCCTTAGCCCGAGATGCGCGGCCACGGCCAAAGCGGCCAAGGCATTCTGGACATTGTGCCGTCCGGACAGGGGGATAGAAATTGTCCCCTGCGGACTGCCATCGATCTCGAGGACAAAGCTTGCGCCCTGCGGACCCTCGGTATGTTGGCGGGCGCGGAAACCCGCGCCCGCGCCCAGACCGTAAGCAATCACCCGGCAACGCGCCTGCGGAATCAAGTCTCTGACCTCGGGGAGATCATCGCAGGCCACCAACAATCCCGTCGGCGGTATTTGGCGCAAAAAAGATCGAAAAGCCGCTCGGTAGGCATCCATGTCCGCGTAAATGTCAGCATGGTCGAATTCCACCGAACTGAGTACCGCGATTTCCGGCTGGTAGTGGACAAACTTGGGCCGCTTGTCGAAAAAGGCCGAATCATATTCGTCGCCTTCCACCACGAAAATATCTCCCTTGCCCAAGCGGAAGCTCTTACCGTAGTTGGCCGGAATGCCGCCGATCAGATAGGAAGGATCCTGGCCGGCTTCTACCAACAAGAAGGACAGCAGGGAACTGGTTGTGGTCTTGCCATGGGTGCCGGCCACCACCACCGATCGGCGCGAAGACAGAAAAAACTCTGCCAAGGCCTGGGGAAAACTCATCATGCGCAGTCCGGCCGCCCGGGCCGCTACGGCCTCGACATTGTCCTTGGAACAGGCATTGCCCACCACCACCAGATCAGGAGCCCAGTCGAGATGTTCGGCGGCAAAGCCCACCATGGTCGGTATGTCCCAGGCCTGCAGCCGTTCGGACATAGGTGGGTAAAAGGCTTTGTCCGAGCCCCGCACCTCGTGTCCGGCTTCAGCCAAAAGGCCGGCAAAAGAGCCCATGCCCGAGCCGCATATAGCCACCAGATGAATTTTCATGAAGCGAAAACCTCCATCACCAAATCGTGTAAGCGCGGCCGAAAACTGCCGATGGCATTGTGATTCCTACTTGGGTGCACCCGGTTGGTGAGCAAACATACCGAGAGCTGTCGATCCGGATCCAGCCACAGAGAGGTTCCGGTAAATCCGGTGTGCCCGATGGCCCGCCGACCAAAATGGCGCCCGGCGGACGACGACCCCGGCGAAGGAGTATCGAAACCCAGTGCCCGGGTGGATCCGGCAAGATCGCTGCGCTGACAAAAACCTTGCGCTAGCACTGGGTCGAAAAAATTTCCCTGCCCGCGCAAGGCCTCCAGCCAAACCTGAGCCAGGCGGCTGCAGGCTTCGGCTGAGCCAAACAATCCGGCCTGTCCACTTACCCCGCCCATGGCAAAAGTGTTGTCGTCGTGAACCTCTGCGCACAGAACCCGCTCCCGCCACGGGCAAAGTTCCGTGGCCGCAAAACAATGGCCGGCGCGGGCGGCGCTCGCACGCCCCGGATCTTTCAGATCGATGAAGAACAGATCGCGTAAACCTAGGGGCTCAGCCAGGACTTGCTCAAATAACTGGTCAGCAGGCAATCCGCTTTGTCGCTCGACCAACCAGTCGAGCAAGACAAAACCAAGATCGCTGTAACAAGCGCGCGTACCGGGCTTGGCCAGTAGCGGCTCGGCCGCCACCCAAGCGCGGATGGCATCACGTCCCTGGGGGCGCGAGAGTTTGCGGCCGCCACCGGCCATAAGTTCCTGGTAATAGGGCCGCCAATCCGGCAGACCGCTGCTGTGCGCAAGCAGATGATGGATCTGTACCTGCGATCGCAGATCAGCCGAGAATTCGGGGATGAATTCGGCCACTGGGTCGCTCAAAGCCAACTTTCCTTCCTGCACCAGACAAAGCAGCATGGAGGTGGTCGCCAAGATTTTGGTTAAGGAAGCCAAGTCGTAGATTGTCGCCAGGGTCACTGCCGGCCCTGGCGGCTGAGACGAACAAAAACCGTGGGCCGATTGATGTCGGCACTGACCGCCCACGTTCACCTGCAAGACGCCACCGGGAAACACGCCCTGGGCAAACCCCTCTTCCATCAAGGCCAACAAAGCGGGATGATTGCCTGATACCGCCATGGCGTTTAGCAAACGACCGGCTCCAGAATGGTCAAGCTGCCCCGGTCGGCATCGAGTTCCGCCATCACTCCCAGCGGCAAGGCAAAATTTCGGTTTTGGTGGCCGAAATCGGCACCGGAGACCGCGGGTACACCCATGGCAGCCACCGCTTCCTCCATGACCCGGCGGGCACTGGCCCGGCCCCGACCTTGGGGCTGACAACCGGCCAGCGATCCGATGACAAAACCAAGAATGTTCTTCAGGACCCCGGATTGCTTGAGCTGAAGCAAAAGACGATCCAGTCGATAGGCCGGCTCGGCGGTGTCTTCCAGAAAAAGTATGGATCCGGCCAAGGGGGGCAAATGGCGCGTACCCACCAAACTTGCCAACAGGGCCAAGTTGCCGCCCATGAGAAAACCGTGGGTGCGCCCGGCCACCAGAGTTTTTAGCCGGCCCAAGGGAACCCGTCCGGGTGGCTCGGGCTGGGTAAGCAAGCGCAACAGCCAATCGCGCGCACTCTTGGGCAAGAAGGGAAGTTGGGTAATCAC
>JAUVBB010000282.1 GCA_030591445.1 Deltaproteobacteria bacterium
CATGTATCTGGTTCAAGAGGGCCTGAAGCGAAACCCCAAAATGAGCCGCGGCCACTTCATCGGCGGACAACTATGGACAGATGAGATGAGAAAAAAGCTGGCGAAGATCCTCAAGAAAAAGTCAAAAGCTCCACCCTGACAAAGTTCCCTTTGACCAATCTAGGCCACCATTATAGCTGACCCATGCATGGTCAACCGCAACTCTTGCACCCGCAATATGAACTTCTAGTTCAGGATCCAGTAAAATTCATCGCAACGAATCGCTGAGGAAGGAAACAACGGTCAGAAACCAGATAGGTTTCCCTTTTCGAGAACCAAGCCCCTCAGTATCGGTATTCAAAAACCTAGATTTCTCCATTTACCAGCAAATTCGAGAGCGTGAACCTCCGTCCTGCTTTAGACGTCGGGTTCGGCTTGGGTGGCTGGGTGAATACCTTCTAGTTGGGCATCGGCAGTCCACATGCCCAGAACCATGATTGCCAGCAGCAAGAAAAAGGCCATACCCATCTTCCAGCGTTTTGAGGGAGCGATATCGTAATACTTCTTGTTATGGCCGCGCAGGGTTCGGCCCAAGCCCATCAGACCTAAAAGTAGAATCAAGAAAAGGATGGGTGACCAGGTCAAGAAGAATAGGCTGATGCCAAGGATGTAGCCAATCAACCATATCCACCGACTCATCACCCCGACAATCCGGCCGCCATCCAGAGGACTAATCGGCAGCATGTTGAACAAGTTGATCAAAAAACCGGTCGAGGCCAGAGCGTGCCAGAAAAGAGAATCGGTGCTAAAACCGATCAGCAAACAAACCAAGGCGCTCAGGGTTCCTAATGCGGGCCCGCCGATGCCGACAAAGGCTTCGACATAGGCATCGCGGGGCAGACTACGCATGGCTATCACCGCCCCCACAAACGGGATGATTACCGGAGCCCCAGCCTTAATGCCCATGCGACGCATGGCGATCAAATGACCGAACTCGTGAATAAGAATGAGTAAAACAAAGCCCAAGGCAAAGACAAAACCCCATATTTGGGCATAAACCCAAACCGCAAACAGCATGGTAACCAGCGTTTGCAGTTTGGCCATTTTGACCAACGGGATGACCAGCTTGAGCTTGCCCAGCACAAATATCAGCAGCACGCCAACTGGACCCCAACGCGCCAATTTGCCGGCCCAACGACTCTTCGTTTTGGTCGCGCCGTCTTTTGGCTTGCCATCCGCCGCCTCGGCCTTGGCCTGCATCATCTTGCGTGCTACAGATTGCAGGTTTCGCCTACGCTTTTCGAAATCGGGGTGCTGATTCGGATCATTCATAGACCGGTGGATACCTTGGGGGCTTTATTCCTCGACCTGAAGCGGCGCGGGAATCTTCCAAGCCTCCCAGAGCACGATGGCCAAAAAGACCAGGTCCATGACCTGGAAACCGAGGGAAATGGTGTGGTAGGCCAACTCGGGGTTGGGCAGCAAGGGCAAGCTAAACACCTGGTTTTCCTCGGCATAGGCCTGCATAAGAAAGCTACGATTGACCAGGTAGCTGGCGTAGAAGAAAGCCAAAGTAGAGATGCCTACCGATAGGGCCTGTAAACCGATAGCCCGCTTCTGTCCGGCCCCGATCACCACACCCTTGCCTACCGCCAATCCAATGACTATCGCCACCAAGCCAAAAGCAATATTGGTCCCCACCGTAAATCCCCACCAGACCAACACCCCCAAGGCCGCCCCGGCCACACCAAAGATTAGAGCCTTCGGATAGTTGATGTCTTCACTCTGGGTCGCGACCGCTTGCTGTACTTGCTGCTTCAATATCCCATAACAGGTCGGACAGAAAACACCGTCATCGGTCTTTTCGTAAGCCTGACCCGCCCCAATCGGGTTGTTGCATTCGCTACAGTGAAGCTCGTTTTCAACTGGGCTGGTTTCGATCACATCACTCATTTTTCCTCCCCAAAATTTTCGTCAGCATGACGACCTCTGTAGATTATTATCCCTCGCATCTACTTGAATCAACCCCTGAATCCGGATCGAAGTGAAAAAAATCTAGCCGGAATCTGGAGATTGGGGATACGAGAGTATAAATTGGAGTACACTTATCGGATACGCCATGCACACCAAGGGACTTATTGTCGTCTTTCTGATTACCGCCACCCTGGGAGGCGCCTCCTGGCTCCTGGCCACGGCCGATCAGAATCCGAAAACCCGTAAGCTACCAGTAGCTTCGCCAGGACAAAGCCCTCCCCGCCCCGCCGAACCACGCTGGCCCGAGCCAGGCTCGCCTTTGCGCGCCCCGACGGTCAGCTTCCCGGCGGATTTCGGCATCCACAAGATCTATCTTGACGCCGGTCACGGTTCCCAAGGCAACACAGGGGCAATATCGTGTTTCTGTGAAGCCGAACAGGAATTTACTCTGCGCGCCACCGGGCACCTCGCTCGAAAACTCAAGGGCCTGGGCCATTTCAAGACCCTGGTGAGCCGGCAAGCCGGGCAGTTGGTGCCCTACCGGCAGAGATTGAAAGATGCCTATGCCTTCGGGGCCGAACTAATTCTCAGCATCCACTCGGATGTTCGCGGTGAATTCCAACTCTGGTCTCCGTCCCCCGGAAAAACCTGCCGTAAAAACCTGAACGACCCCGGCTTCGCCGTGCTGTGGTCGGACATCGGCCCCGACAAACTAGTGAGCCAACGACAGCGCCTGGCCCAGGCCTTGGCCGGCAAGATGATAAGCGCGGGATTTCTACCCTACGACGGCAACGACTACCTCGGCCTCTACCAAGGGGATGACCAAAACCCCGGCGTTTTCGTTGCTTTGCCTGCCCAAGCCCGGCAAGTCATGTTTCTCCTCCGTCCCCGCATTCCCTCGGTAGTCATCGAGACCCACCACTCCTTAGACCCCCGAGAAGAACAACGCTTTCAGCAAGAAGAAACGCTCGAGGTCTTGGCAAACGCCATCGCCGCTGCCCTGGCCGACTTTGACAAATAGCCAGCTCTTTTTTCTAACGGCGCTCCTTGACCAGGATCCAGTTCATGTGATCATTGTGCCATCTGGCCAAGTCAACCAGACGCACCGGCCACCATAAGATCTTGCCCAAAAAGTTTTTGCCGCCGCATAGATCTCGGGCTACGCGCTCGGGAATGACTTGCGAGCTGAGGAAATGCCGGGCAATCCGAAAGCCGTGGCGAAAGAAGCGCCGTTCGTAGTCATCACCGGCACGGTAGTGTCCTATCGAAGAACGGTAAGGCTTGCGCAGCGGATGACTGGTGGTGGTGCGCAGATACACGCAGGCGCCATCGGGCATCTTATCCGCCAGGCGCGACAGCAACAGATCTAGATCCTCGTCGGCCAAGTATTGCACGCAGGCCCCCAGGCAAACCAGGTCGGCCGCTTGGTAGTCGGCAAACTCCAAAATATTCTCTTGAACGAATACCGCCTGCTTGGCCGCCGCATGCGCTTGGACCGCCTGCCTGGCTACCTGCAGGAAGTGCCCATTGACATCCACCCCAATCACGCTGTCGGCAAAATCGAGAAAACGCAGGCTCCAATCACCGGGCCCGCAGCCCAGATCCACTACCTTCCTCAACGATCGCTCGGGCCCCGGCGCAAACAGAAACTCTCGCAAACGATCCATTACCAAATCACGAAACACCGAAGCATAAGCAGACTGCAGCCACTCCGGCGTCTCTGACAAGGAAACAGTGTTCTTGCCGGTCAGTTTTCTACCACTCCAAAACTGGGTCATTGCCAAGGTGCTCATTGCAGTTTCCTCCTGTTCACGTTTACCCACCCAAACTGCAGCTTTCATGCCAGTAACCATAAGCAAGGCATCCAGCCCCAAGATCGGTAAAAATATAAAGTTTTCCCCGATGGGCCGAAATCCACTGAGAGAATTAGAGCGTCGTTAAATGGCACAGGGGTGTCACTGGTCACAACAAGTCTCTTGCTCGTACCTTTTCGTGCGCTGTTTCCAGTTGAGTGTTGTACACTGTACTCAAGCACTCAATTTCTAACGAAGGTCGACTAGCGACCATGATGTTCGTTTGGGGATGGGAACATGCAAAAGAAGATATTCGCCGTGTTCTTTGGGGTCCTGTTTGCATTGTTCGTCTTCCTGGTCTTCGAGCTATTCAAGGAAGATGGGGCCACTAGCGAATCGGTCGAGAAAAAGCCGCTGCCGAAAGCGGCTGCACTGGAAAATTCCTCGGCAAAAGTGAAAGTCGCCGAACCGTCGGCGCCACTGCCGGAAGACTCACTGCCGGAAGAGCCGCAGGATACTCCCCGCCTGGAGCCGGACAAGCAAGCTGAGGAAAAACCGGTAACACCAACCAAGGTTCAGAAACCGCTCAGACGCACGAAGCAGCCAAGAAGAGTCAAAAAAGCCAGATCGACCTCGAGATTGGCACACTCCGGTCAAGGATCTACTCAGCAAGACAAAGATATTACTCCAAAGGAAGAGCAGCGCCAGGTCACAATGTTGAGTCCGGCGTGGGTGAAAAAAGACGTGGAGCGTTGTGCGGCGATATCGCGGAAAATCGAGGAGACCAGAAACCTGACCACTGAAATCGACAAACAAATTATTAGCCTGCTGCAGCATACCGAGATCACGAGAGAAGTGGAATGGATTCCGGAGATCAGCGGTCTGCTCTTTGCCCTCCGAACCGACCGAATGGCCCTGGAACAAGAAGTCGCGTATATCACCAATGAAATGGCCCCCTGGTTGTCGAGGAAAGGGGTCACCCAATCCCCATAGAAACTTTGGCCCTGGGTGCGCAGGGACGGAACGAGTCTTCAAATTTCCTTTTCAAATTCGGCCGCTAGACCCAGGACGCTGGCATCAGCGTGTCTCTTGCCAATTATTTGAAGACCTACCGGCAAACCGTCAACAGCCCCCATGGGGACCGATACCGCTGGTTGACCGGTGAGATTGAAGGGACAGGTGAAGACCAGATACGTTTGTGGGTTCGGCGAGCCAAACGGGCGGGCTGGGTGCGCAGTGGTCGGGCTCACGAGAAAATCTACTTCGCGGGCGGCCTGATCGATTTCGGCCGCCAGGGCTTGGCCAGCCTTGATGGCTTTCTGGTATTTCTCGGGATCCATAGCCAGGCCGCGCTGAAGATCGGCTCGAATCTCCGGGCTGAAATCTTGGGGTCGCTTTTGCAATTGGACTTCATGATAGGCGGCAGCTTCGGGAGCGTAGATGCGGGTAAGCAAACGGAGCCCCTTGGCTAGCCCGGGAATCTTGATGGGTTCGAGCTTACAATTCATTTTCTGAAATACGGTCAAGGCATTTTCGAAGATCTCGCTTACGGACGGGTCGGGATCGAGGCCGAAACCGTCCAGTACGCCGATTTTCAGATCGCTAGGGTTCGCAAAAGCGGGAAGAAAGTCTTCCAGCGGCTTGCCGGCCATTACCGAAAGCAATTTGGCTGCTTGCGCAACCGTTCGAGTCAGGGGACCGAGATGGTCAAGGCTGGTCGAAAGAGGAACCACGCCTTTTAGCGAAACCAAACCCCGGCTAGGTTTAAAGCCAACAACACCGCACAGTGAGGCAGGTATCCGGACCGAGCCGCCGGTATCGGTTCCCAGGGCAAAGGGTACGCAACCGGTGGCCACGGCAACGGCGGAACCACCACTCGATCCACCCGGATGAAAACCGGCCCGATGGGGATTGACGACTGGGCCGAAATGTCGATTTTCAGAAGTGACTCCATTGGCCAACTCGTGCATGTTGGTCCGGCCGACAATGATGGCACCGGCGGCTTTTAGCTTTTGCACCACCTCGGCATCAGTATCTGGAATACGATCGAGATAGGCTTTGCAGCCGGCTGAACAGGCAACACCCTGTTGATCAATATTGTCCTTGAGTGCCAGCGGCAAGCCCTGCAGTGGTCCTGGCTGTCGACCGGCTAAGGCTGCGCTATCCGCCCGGTCGGCCTGCGCGAGGGCGGCCTGCCGATGTATCGCCACAAAGGCATTCAACGACTTATGCCGCTCGATCAAATCGAGCGTCTCGGTGATTGCCTGCCTGACTGAATGCTTGCCACTCTTGGCCATGCTACGATTGTATCTTGGCTTGATAGTCTGGGTCCACAAATCCTATCGGGGCAATTGCTTTTACTATTCAGGCTCGTATACAATCTTCCCTCTTTGCCAAAGGAGACTTGAAATGAGTCTGCCCCAGCTCGAATACTGTCAGGCACGAACCGTCGAGGAAGCCCTTGAACTATGGGCCAAGAAGACCAAGGCTCGCTATCTGGCCGGAGGAACCGACCTGTTGCCTCAACTACGGGCCGCAAGTGGCACCCAGCTGACGCTGGTCGATCTCAAGCAAATTGAGAGTCTAGCCAAGATTGGTCAAGCAGAAGACGGCGCTGTGTCCATCGGGGCCGCGGCTTCGGTGGCGGCAGTGGCGGCCAATGCGACAGTTCGCAAGCGCTACCCCATCCTTTCCGACTGTTGCCTGTCTTTGGGATCTTATCCCTTGCGGAATCGGGCAACGGTTGTTGGCAATATCTGTAACGCTTCGCCCTGTGCCGATACCGCGGCTGCCTTGTTGGCCTTAGACGCCATCGTGGTGGCAACCAGCACGAAAGCCAAACGCCGAATCCCGATGGTTGATTTCTTCCAGGGCCCGGGTGAATCCTGCCTCCAGGCCGGAGAACTGGTGGAGGAAATACTCTTACCCCAAGCAACGGCCGGTGGCCGCGGCCACTACGGACGAATCGCTCGGCGTAAATCGGTCGATATTTCGACGGTGGCTGTTTTGCTCAGCGTGCTGCCGAAAGGCCAGCCTCGACACCGGCTGTCTCTCCTTTCGGTCGCGCCGACTCCCCTGCGAGTTTTTGAAGCCGAAGCAGTCCTGGATGAACGCGGCCCCGAAGGTGCATCCCAGGCCGCCGAGATTGCCCGGGCCAGTTGCACTCCCATCAGCGATGTTCGAGCTTCGGCCGAATACCGGCGGGATATGGTAGCGGTACTGACCGAGCGGGGTGTGATGACTTTAGCTCAATCGATGGGCGGGTGAGCCATGCAAAAAACGATAACGGTCACGGTTAACGAAAGCGTTGAAACCCACCAGGTTCAGAGCAACCAAACCCTGCTCAATTTCTTGCGCGAAACGCTCGATCTAACCGGCGCCAAGGAAGGCTGTAACGAGGGCGAGTGCGGCGCTTGTGTGGTGTTGCTCGACGGCAAGGCAATCAACAGCTGTATGACTCTGGCCGTTGAAGTAGACGGACACCAAGTCACCACCATCGAAGGCATTGGTGACGTCGATCGTCCCCATCCAATTCAGCAAGCATTTCTAAAGAACCAGGCGGTCCAATGCGGCTTTTGCACACCAGGGACGATCCTGACCGCGGTGTCCCTATTGGCCGAAAACCCGAACCCCAACGAACAAGAGGTCCGTGAAGCTCTGGCCGGCAACTTGTGTCGCTGTACCGGCTATCGACAGATCATCGATTCCGTCTTGGCAGCTGCCGCCATTTTGCCAAAGGGGGGCGGCCAATGAAAAAGGGCCAGCAGGCCGATCTTGAAGTCGTTGGCCATGATGTACCCCGTGTTGACGGGCTGCCCAAAGTCACCGGAGCAGCCAAATACACTGGTGATTACAAGTTTCCGCGTATGCTTTTTGCCAAGGTAGTCCGCTCGCCCCTGCCCCATGCGCGGGTGGCAAGCGTTAATCTTGAAAAGGCAGCGCGGGTCCCCGGCGTGCGGGCAGTGGCCAGTGGACGCGACTTCCCTTTTCATGTCGGTATTTACTTGAAAGACCAGACTGTTTTCGCGACCGATCGGGTCCGCTACGTTGGCGATCCGGTAGCGGCGGTGGCGGCCGAAACCCCTGAGGCGGCCGAAGAAGCCGCCGCATTGGTCGAGGTCGATTACGAAGCGCTCGATGCCATCTTCGATGCCGGCCAGGGAGCCGAGCCGGGCGCTTCTCTCTTACATCCTGACCTGGGCAACTACGAGTGCGTGCCCTGGATTACCCCGAAAACCAATAGCAATATCTGCAATCATCTCAAGATTCGCAAAGGCGACTACCATCAGGCCCTGAAATCTTGCGCCCAGGTGGTAGAGAACACCTTCGAGGTTCCCCAGGTACAGCACGTGCCCATGGAGCCCCATGTCTCTGTCGCCCGGGTAGACCTGGCCGGCAGAGTCGAAGTCCATACTTCGGCCCAAAGCCCGTTCACGGTCCGGCACCTGCTGTGCTCTTGTTTCGACCTCTCGCATGGCGACGTGCGGGTAGTAGTACCGACCGTCGGCGGCGGTTTCGGCGGCAAAGCCGGCATTAATCTCGAACCCATCGCAGTCGCCCTGGCCAAACTGGCACCCGGACGCTGGGTGCAAGTGCTCGTCGACCGGGCGGAAGAATTCTATGCCGTGGTCGTCCGCCAAGGTCTGCGCGCCACCTTGACCACCGGGGTAGACAAAGCCGGTATGGTGCAGGCCCAAAAAATGCACTATCTCTGGAACTGCGGGGCCTACGGCGGCTACGGCGTCAACATCGTCCGCTCGGCTGGTTACACTTGCGGCGGGGCCTATGAATTTCCCAACGTCTGGGGCGATAGTATCGGCGTCTATACCAACCGCCCCATCGGCAGCGCCTATCGCGGCTTTGGCATGCAGGAAATCCACTGGGCCCTCGAGCGCCAAATGGACATGGTGGCAGAATCGATCGGGCAAGACCCCATCGAGTTTAGACTGAAAAACTGCCTGGGCCCGGGCAAGACCACGGTGACTGGTCAGACCCTGGATGAATTCTCCGGCCGGGTAGACAAGTGCATCAAGAAAGTAGCAGAGCGCCTGGGGCCAAAGCCCAAAAAACAGGCTTTATACCAGGGCCGCGGAATTGCCTGCGCGGTCAAGGCTCCGGCCATGCCCAACGACGCGGCTTCTTCGGTGGCATTGAAGTTCTGTGAGGATGCCACCCTCGAAGTTCTCATTTCCGGAATCGACATGGGCCAGGGATTAATGACTGTCTCCGCCCAGTTCGCCGCCGAGGCACTCAATCTCCCGGTCGATTCGATCAGAGTACGCGGCACGCCCGACACCGATCTATCGCCCTATGACTGGCAGACGGTTGCCTCGCGTCAAACCTGGGCCACCGGTAACGCCATCATCCGGGCAGCCGAAAAGGTAAAAAACCAGCTTTTCGATATGGCCACCGAGGTATTGCAGGTTGACCGATCGCGATTGCAGATCAAGGATCAGAAGGTAGTCGACCGTCAATCCAATCAATCCGTCGAGCTTACCCGCTTGGTCATGGGCTACCAATTCGACGACGGCCATGCCATTGGGGGCCCGGTCGCGGCGCATGCATCCTACCTGCCCGAGGGCTTGCTTTTCCTCGACCCCGAAACCAGCCAGAGCAAGAAACCGGTCGCCAAGTGGACCTTTGGCGCCCAGGCCGTGGAAGTGACCGTGGACCCCCTGACCGGTCAATACACCGTCGATCGAGTAATCGCCTGTTACGACGTGGGCAAAGTGATTAACCAGGGTCTGATCCTGGGCCAGGTTTACGGAGGCATCGTCCAGGGAATGGGGACCGGCATGATGGAAGAACTGTTGCTGGATCAAGAAAGTGGCAAAGTGA
>JAUVBB010000573.1 GCA_030591445.1 Deltaproteobacteria bacterium
GCCTGCTTCGCTACCCCGGCACGCTGGGCATAGAGACGGGCCGCCCCAATCTTGTCGGCATCACGGTCAATGCCGATAACCTGCGCATTTTGCTGGCCGAACCAGATGGAAAATGCCCCCGCCCCACAACCCAAATCCAGCACTCGCTTTCCGGCCAGACTTCCCCGCAGCAGCTTTTGAATGGCTTGGTTTTTCTGCTGATCGTAACGGTTTTCCAGGGACCGGAGATAGCGGGCCAGGGTTGCTTGGTTTTTCTGTTCCGAGCCGGACATGACTGTCACTCCGCGGTCGATCGAAAATAACCACCCAATACCCGGGTGGCGACGACGCCCCCGGTCAAGAGCGGAACGGTCATAAGCAGACGATCGATGACCACCGCGGTACCGGCCACCGTGGCCGCAACTCCCAAGAGGGCCAGCAGCGATACCAAACTTAGTTCTCTGGCCCCCAGGCCCATCGGGATGAATGACAACACGCCGGCCAGGTGGGCGATGATCAGGGCGGCCAGCAATGCCCCCGTGGGGGCACTGGCATCGAGGGCGTACAAGACCAAAATAAAGCGGGCCACCAGCAGACCGTAGGTGGCCAGGTTCACTCCCAGCAGGGCGGCAAATGGCCAAGGGCGCGCGCTTAGCACCATCCGCAAAGTATTGCGGACGGCTTGCCCAATGCCGACCGGATGTTGACGGGTCCAGCGATAGAGAAGGCCCGCCGCGATCAAGAATATTGCGATCACAAAAATGCCGATCCCGGCCGCCTGAAAAACAGAAAAACTATCAGTGGCCGGCAACTTGATGAACCAGGCCCCCAGCAGCAAAGCGCTCAGGCAGGCCAGGCCATAGCTGACCAGAGTCTCGATGGTCAATCCGGCCACCGATTTGCCAGCCGAAATGGCCAATATTTTTTTCTGTAAATAGACGCGAATCGGCATGCCCGCGGGCACCGGAACGGTTGAATTGGCGGAGATAGCAGCCATGCTAATCCATAGTTGCGGCCCATAACGTGATTTTTGACCCACACAGCCCAGGGCCAGCATGGACCCCAGGGGCACCAACAGTTGCTGTACGGTGGCCAGCAAGAGTGCCAGCAGCAGCCAGCGGGGGCGAAAGACTGTAAGCGAGGAGCTGTCTGCTTTTTTGAGCATGTGGATCAAGATGATGGCCGCGATGCCTGCCACCAATAGCGTGAGTGCCCAAATCAGCAGACTGGATTTTTTACGCTTCATCGGTTCGCTCAGGCCACGACTTGTTCGAGATGCCGTGAAAGTTTTTTTACTTGCGCGGCCATGGAGAATTGCGCTTGTAAATCTGCCAGGTTCTGTCTCATCTTTTGCACAGATTCTGGATGGCACAGCAAATCATGAATGTCATCGGCCTGGGCGTCCAAATCATGATAGTGAGAAAACCGACCGATTTGTTTGCTGTTGATAAGGCTAGCCAGATCTCCGTCCGGGCCGGCGGCCAAAATGGGAGTGTGGGTGGCGATGTACTGGAATACTTTTGAGGGAATGCGATAGGCGTTTCCCCGTGGTCGTAAGGAAGTATAGCCCAGGTCAGCCTGGGCCAACTGATCGAGAAGCGATAGAAAAGGCAAATAGCCCCGATAGCGGATGTTCGCTTGCAAGTAGGGTCGTAAAAAAAGCGAGGTGTAAAAGTTACGGGGGCCATAATAATCAACTTCAACCTGGTCGCGACAGGCGGGATAGCGACTTTCCATACGTTTAATTGCGCGGGCCAAAACCGCCGGGTCTTGGTTGAGGTTGAGCAAGCCGGCATAAACGATGCGCAAGCCCTTGGCCTTTTTTCGCGCCGCCGGTGCTGCTTGGGGATAGGCGACCGGACTACCGTTATAGATGACGAAACCGACTTTGTCGGCCACACCGTAGTGCGCTTGCATTTCCTTTAAGGAGAGAGGGGTAGAGGCGATAATGGCCCGACTATGCGCGACGATGGTTCTGGGAATATTAAAGACATTGTCTCTAAAGTCCAGCACCAGCGGCGCGTTCGTTTGAAGGGCCAAACGATAGGCTACCTTGGCGTTGGTGACCGGGGGCACAATGGCCAAAACCATACCGGGAGACTCGTGGCTTTGTGCGGCCCTCTGCACGGCCGGTTCAATCCAGGCGGCGAAAGGGTCGGGAGCCAAGCCGGCCAGGGCGGATAAGCCGGTCAAGGGCGCCCAAAACGGGGCGGGTATGCGTTGGATGTTTACTTGCTTGGGCAATACCTCCAGCAGGGTATTGTCGGTCTGGAAGTTACGGAAAACAGCCTGGGGGTTGGCACAGCAGATCACATTAACTTGCCAATTCAGATCGTATAGATACTTTACCAGGTAGCTGCGATTGACGCCGTCCGCGCGGCCGAGCGGGGCAAAGTAATAAGAAATCAAGGTGATTTTACGCACGCCTAGGATTCCTTTTCCACGATATAGGCAGTGTATAAAGACGGCAAAGGTAGTTGTTCTAGCCGCGCATCCAACCAGCGAACAAGTCGCAGCGCCTTTTGTGTCCACCGTCGCGGGAGATAGCGACCGGCGGCGACCAAGGGCAAGATGGCCACGGTAGTGGCGGGCATGCGGTGTTGGGCCGAAAGTCGGACCCCGGGGCGGTGCAAAAGTTCTTTGATTTGTTTTGCGCTGAAATACACGCCGCCGGTGTGCACATTGGATTCTTTGTCGGCGCCTCGATTTTTTAGCAGTCCGCAGCCAGTCAGAAAGGGCAGTCCGGAACGATCGTTTTCAAGCAAAATCAGTCGGCCGCCTATTTGCAATGCGCCCAGCATATTGTCGACTGCCTTGGTCTGAGATTTTTGGTCTACATACATCAATACCGTAACACATACCAAGCGATGAAAGTCTTTCAATGATGGGGGCAGGTTCTCGATATGGGCCGACAGCGCGGTCCTGCCGGTTCGCTCTCGAAACAAGGCCAAGTAGTGATCGCTGATGTCCACGCCGGTGAGCTCGACCGCCGGGAAGCGCTGAATAATGGCTTCCGCGAGCCGGCCATAGCCACAGCCGAGGTCAAGGACGCGCAAATGTTTGGCCGCGCCTAAATTCTCTAAGACGATCCCTTGCTGCCAGGCATCCAGGTGACGATTGATGGTTTCTGGGAATCCCTTGAACAAAACGCTTCTTAGGCTAGCCCCCCATTTTTGGCTGCGCGCGTCCCAGCTTATCTGGTTCTGGTCGTTATTCACGGCCCGGGACCTGCCTTTTTTGCCGGCAACAGCTCAACGAAGATGAGCCCATGACGTTTTTGTTCAC
>JAUVBB010000329.1 GCA_030591445.1 Deltaproteobacteria bacterium
CGACCTTCAAGCCAATGCAATAGGGTACCATTGTCCCCAACTGCCCAAATATTGTCCTGAATCCCCCACAATCCGGTTAGATTTCCAGTGCTGGGGCCGGAAGTTTTAGTCCAGGACTGACCTTGCCAGCGCAGCAGGCCTCCTAGGGGACCTACCGCCCAAACATTGTTGCTGCCAAAACACCCCAAATCAGATACCCGCATATTTTCGTCAGGATAGAAATCGCCCAAGTTTCTGCCATCAAAGTGTTGCATGTTGTCGAAGCTGTTGGACGCAATCCAGATATCGTCTTCGCTATTGAAACAGGCAGATGAGTAACTTAACGATTCCAGTACCTTAGTTGCCATTCTATACCAGCCGCTTAATATGCGGAGAAAGATTACTCCTCGTGCTCCTACCGACCAGAACCAGGATTGTCTCGGCACAGAGATGTCTTTAAAATCGCTACCGCCGCTTTCCAATTCCAGTGACCAGACCGAGCCATTCCAGTGCCAGGTAAATCCATCGATTCCGATCGCCCGGACATTGGCGGGAGAAGAACCATGGATGGCATAAACTAAGCCGGCGGAATTTGGGGGCTGGCTTTGCCAAGTGCTTCCCACTTTGTGGTAAAATTCTCTACCCCCAACTACCCAAATATCATTAGAATCACTGCCCCATATATCGTAAAAGTTAGCATTGGTAGGCAGTTCGGCAAGACTGCTCCACTGTAGGCCATCCCACTCCAACAAGGTCCCCGATTGCCCCACGGCCCAAATACGATCTTCGGCCGCGCCCCAAATGGCGTATAAATCTTTGTTGGTGGGACTGGTGAACTGTTGCAATTTATCGTCTTGAAAACTCCATCGGCCCAGAAAACCGGCCCGTCCAACTGTCCAGGCATTTTTTGCGGAATCAACAAACAGACCTTGTAGATCGATGCTGGTATTGCTGGGCATCAACTGCCACCGGCTACCATTCCAATTTAAAAGCGTTCCATCCTTACCGGCCGACCAAATATCATCCGGAGAAGTTCCGGCAATATCGCTCAAGTCACTCTCGGTTCCCGAATCTAGCAGCTCCCATTTATCTCCGTCAAAATACATCAAAGTGCCCGCTTGACCAACTGCCCAAGCTTCGCCGGATTCAAAACTCAAGACGGCATTCAAAGTGTTGCCTTGCGGCCGGGGAAATTGCCAACACCAGCCATGGGCATTGCAGAGCACTGGATTACAATCGAGGTCATTCATGTCAGCCTGGCCATCACAGTCGTCGTCAAACGAATTGTAACAATTGATATTTCCGGGTGGGCCTTCCACACCATCAGGATTTACCGATGGCTCAGTGTCCAAGCAATCATCACCACCGCAGGCGCTTGATCCGAATCCATCTTGATCAAGGTCTTCGGGCTGACCGACACAGCTTCCTGCTTGGCATTGGTCGTTTACCGTACAGTCGTCACCATCGTCGCAGGGTCCGGTGAGATCTTCATGTGAACAATGCTTGGTCGCCAGACAAGAATCTTGGGTGCAAGGCTTGTCATCATCGCAATCACTATCGGACAGACAAGGATTTGATGTCTCTCGAGCCACGGTCACTGATTGACGACAGCCAACAACTGCCAGACTGGCAAAGACAATTAGCAACAGTACAGTTTGCAGCTTTTTCATCTCTTTGTTTTCCACCTGATGGCCTAGCGCTCAAAGAAAAGAATGGAGCTGCTTTGACCAAACACCATAACTTTGCTCGGCATAGGCAAGATGTCCATCAGTGAATTGGCACACCCGCTTGGAACTCTGAGCCAATTATCCCCATCAAATCGGAAGACCTTTCCGCCTGAGCCCGCGGTCCAGACATCACCCAGATCTAGTCCAAAGATCGCGTTTTGGGCTACGCCGGTGTCAAACTGCAATTGCCAATCCGAACCATTCCAGTGAAAAATCAAGCCATTGGCACTTAGCATCCAGGCATGGTCTTTGGATGCAGCCCACACTCCGGTCAAGTCTTCCTCTGTGGGGCTGATCATATCATCCCACTGAACCCCATTGTAGTGCAGTAGCGTCCCCCCCTCACCTACCACCCATATATCGTCAGAGGCAGAGCCAAAAATACCTTTCAGGTCTTGATCGCTAGGACCATCTTGCGCTAACCAAGAACCTCGGCTTTCAAGCCAGTTCAAGATGGTACCGTTGGCGCCGACTGCCCATACATTATCTTGAACCCCCCACAATCCCCATAGAGTTTCAGTGCTGGGGCTGGAGACTTTGCTCCAGGCTTGACCTTGCCAATGCAGTAGACCCCCTTGGGGACCTACTGCCCAAACACTGTTGTTCCCAAAACACAACATGTCAAATACGGCCATGGCCTCTTCAGGATAGAACCGCTCCCATTTACTGCCATCATAATGGCGAAGGTCTCCAGCGGTAGAAGCAATCCAGATATCATCTTCGCTATTGGAACAGGCCGCTGAGAAATTAGTTGCTTCCCTTACCTTAGTGGTCATACTTTCCCAATTGTCATTTTCGTGGATAAAGATTGCTCCTCGATCTCCCACTGCCCAGAGCTGGTTCTGGTTCAAAACAAAAACATCATTTAAGTCTGATCCGCTTTTTTCAAATTCCATTGACCAGACCGAGCCATTCCAATGCCAGGAAAAACCGTCGATTCCCACTGCCCAGACATTGGCGGGAGAAGACCCATGGATGGAATAAACCAGCCCTGAAAAATCTGGCGACTGGTCTTGCCAAACGCCTCCAGATTTGTGGTAAAACTCTCTATCTCCGACCGCCCATATATCGTCAGGATCGCTGCCCCATATATCAATAAAGAGATTGCCGGGCAGATCGATGAGACTACTCCATTGGGATCCATTCCATTCTAGCAGGGTTCCGGCTTGCCCTACTGCCCACAGTTGATCTTCCGCCGCGCCCCATATGGCGTATAAGTCATTGTTGGTAGAACTTGTAATGGGTTGTATTTGTCCGGCTTGAAAACCCCACCGGCCGGTAAAACCGTCTCGTCCAACCATCCAGGCATTTTTCGCGGAATCAACAAACAGACCCTTTAGCTCGGCGTTGGTATTGCTTGGCCGGGGCTGCCACTGGCTGCCATTCCAATGCACCAGCGCGCCCTCCCGCCCAGCTGCCCAGATGTCATCGGGAGCGCTGGCGGCAATATCGTTCAAATCACTTTCGGTTCCCGAATCCAACAGCTCCCAATCAGTCCCATCAAAATGCAAAAGAGTGCCGGCCGCGCCGGCGGCCCAGACATCGCCGGATTCAAATGAGATAACCGCATTTAGGGTATTGCCTTGCGGCCGGGGAAATTCCCAACACCAGCCATGGGCATTGCAGAGCCCCGGATTACAATCGCTGTCATCCAGATCGGCCTGACCATCACAGTCGTCGTCAAGCAGATTGGCACAAGTGGGATCGCCGGCCGGCCCTTCGACAACGTAGGGTCCGGCAAGATCTTCATGAGAACAATGCTTGGTCGCCAGACAGGAATCTTGGGTGCAAGGGTTGTCATCATCGCAATCACTATCGGACAAACAAGGAATTGATGTCTCTCTGGCCACGGTCACTGATTGACGACAGCCATAAGCAGCCAGACCGGCAAAGACAATCAGATACAGGGCGGTTTGCAGCTTTTTCATGATTTCCTACTTTAGCAACTTTCGTAAGCGTCCTCATTATATTTGGTTCAATTTCTGCGGGCCGGGCACTTGTATAGGTGGAAGAGACAAGAATGGAGAATGAAAATGACCAAGATTTTGTTTTTTGCCGAAGATGTCACACTGGCTCACGTGGGGCGCATGATTGAGCTGGCCGGCGCGCTCGATCCGGACCGCTTCGAAGTCGCGGTTGCCTGTGGCAAACGTTATCGAGACTTTGTGGAGCAGGCCGGCTTGCGGGTGGTGGACGCTTATTCGATGCCGGCTACCGATTTCGCTCGTTGCCTGGCCAATGGGCAGGCACTCTATACCCGCAAACGCTTGCAGACTTACCTGGCAGACGACCTGGCTATTATTGCCCGGGACTCGCCGGATATCCTGGTGGGAGATTTTCGGCTTTCGCTGGGCATATCCGCCGAGTTGACCAAGTTACCGTATTTTGCGGTGATAAACGGCCAGTGGAGCCCCTACTCCAAATTGAAGTTCCCGACCCCGGAACTGCCGGTGGTAAAAGCATTGGGTCCGGCGCTAGGGGGATTTCTGCTGCATCTGTTCAAGCCATTGGTATTCAAGCAACATGCCGCGGCCATCAACTCCCTGCGCAAGAGTTTGGGACTCAAAGAGCTTGGCTCGTTGTACCAGGTTTATACCCATGGCACCTGGACGCTTTATCCCGATATCCCGGAGCTGGCGCCGACGGCCGCCTTACCGGCCAACCATGCGCATATCGGCCCGCTGGTTTGGGAGCCTCCGATGGATCTTCCCGCCGATTGGCAAAAACAGAGGTCGGAGCAGCCACTGGTCTACCTGAACCTGGGTTCTTCCGGAGACGAAAGGATCTTCGACGCGGTGGTACAAGCATTGGCCCCCATGCCCGTGGAAGTATGGACCGCGAGCGCCGGCCGCAAGATAAGCACATCGCTGCCGGCCAATGTGCGGGTGGCTCCTTATCTGCCGGGCAACAAATGTGCCAGTTTGTCCTCCCTGCTTATTTGCAACGGCGGCAGCGGATCAATCTACCAGGCGCTGGAGCATGGAGTTCCGGTTTTGGGTATCGCTTCGAATGCCGATCAGTACTTATGCATGGCAGCCACTGCCAGCCGAGGCGCGGGCTGCCTCATCCGCGCGGGTCAGGTAAATCCTAAAAATGTTCGCCGCACGGTTGGACAATTGCTACAAGATCCCGGCTATCGCCAGCAGGCCCAAACCCTCAGAAAAAGCATGGCCCAGCATAACGCCAAGCAAGCATTCGCTGACCGAATAGACAGCTGGATGCAAACTCAAAAAGAAACATTGATGCTATGTGCGTAGCTAGGTTACTGCTGGGCCGCATTGATATCATTGATGCGTTTTCGAACCTTGGACGCGTAGAGGCTGCGCGGAAAGCGCTTGAGAAACAAAAGACAAGCCTTGCGCTCTTGTTCGGGTTCCCCTAATTTGCGCAAACAGCGAATCATCCCCCAGTTGGCTTCTTCGGCCAGTGGACCCTGGCTGCTGAAACGCAAATATTTTTCAAACGAGATCAAGGCCCTTCCGGGTTGCTTGAGTTGCTTGAGCTGGATTTGACCCATGCTAACCATGCTATTGTAAGCCTCGGGCGCCATGGGATGGCTGCGAATCAAACTTTGGTAGGTAGCCACCACCCGAGACCATTGCCTGGCCGCACTCAAATCCCTGGCCAATTCCATATAATCTTTCACTGGCAATCTGGACTTGGCAAAAGATCTACCTTTCGGTTCGGAACTTGGCCGGCGCGCTTCGCTTGCTGGTTGGCGCTTTGGATCCCGGGACTTTTTCGGCTTCTTGCGCGGTTTGACTGCTTTCGTTTTTGGCGGCTGCTTGCCCGGGTTTAGCATGGACCGGAGACCAAGAACTTTGGCGACATTCTTGCCGGCTTTCGGGTCTGGGAGTTTCTGGGCCTGGACAAACAACTGGGTTAGAGCTTTTTGCTCGGCTTTACTTAATTCGCGGCTGCGCCCACCCAGCCGCCATACCTGACCGGCCGAGATCCGGGCTACCGACCCAGCTTGCGGGGCAAACTCGACCAGACCTTCGGCCACTCGGATCTCCACCGATGGCGGTACAATCTCCACCGAAAAAGTGGTCCCGATCACGCGGACCATCCCCATGGCGGTGGCAATTTCAAATTTCTGCCCGGCTTTACGGGGACTAACTCGAAAACTAGCCTTCCCTTGGTCCAGGCGAAGCGAAATGGCCGACATCCTCGCCTGTTCGATAGCCAACTCCGATTTTGGGTTGAGAATGACCAAACTTTGCGACTCGATTGTCAGCGCGGCCAACCCGGCCCCGGTTCGAATGAGGTCATTGGCGGCAAGGGCCGGGACATCTGGAGCAAAAACTTCACCGCTGGTCCAGGTCAGCTTGAGTTTGACCGCGTGATCGGCAATCTGGGCGGGCCCGGGTGCAGGTTTTACGATTTCGGCAATCTTCTCGGTGGCTTGGTCGGAACTTGGCCGGCTCTCAAACCAGCCCAACAGCCAAGATGCCGCAATGAGCAAAGCGGCCAGGCCAGAGACGGCCAGCAGGCTACGCCAGGGATAAACTGCTGAAGAATCTTTTGGCTCTGCCTCCTGGGCTCTTTGCACCAGCTGCTGGGCCATGACGTGTACTTGGGAATCGTCAACCGGGCCAGCCAAAGCCTCGGGACCCGCTTCCTGCAGACCGGTGATGACCGCCGCTTCCCCAGCGCAAGTGGTACATTCGGCGGCATGCTGGGCCAAAAAGGTGCGGTCTTCATCACTCAGGGGACCTTCATCATAGACCAGCCAATCCAGGATGGTCTGAAAGCGGCGGCATTGCTTCGAAGGGTTCATGCATCCCCCCGCTTGAGAAGCTCGACCCAGCGCGGATCCTTGGCCGCTTGCTTCCGCAGAACCGTGCGACCCTTGCGCAGCAACTGGCGTACTCTGACCGATGACTTGCCCGTGAGCGAAGCCACCTCGTCGATTGTGTATCCGTAGCCAAGTTTGAGCAATAGCACCATGCGTTGGTTTTCCTTCAGCTTGCTTAACAAAACTGCAATGTTCTCACTGCGTTCTCGCTGCAATACTTGGTTTTCGGTCGCGGTTGCCGGATCAGCGGAACCAATCCAATCGAGATGAACAAATGACCATTTGGCCCGCAGTCTTCTGATTCGCTTCATGATGGTTCTGACCGCGATGGTATCCGCCCAAGCCTCGACACAACCGTCGGCTCGAAAACTCTTGGCAAAGCGTAGTATTTGCAGCATCACCTCCTGGCTCAGATCTTCGGCCTCGGTCGGATCGGGGCTGAAATGCCGGGCCATATTATTGACTCTGCGCCAAAGCATAGTGACCAGTTCTTCCTGAGCCTTCGGATTTCCCGAAGCCACCCGCTCCATCAGACTCTGATCACGCAACAGCTTTTCGTCACGAACCGGCTGCAAGGCCATCCTCGGTCAAAATCTTTCCCGGCTCGATTCTGCCACTAATACAAGTGCCCAGAAAAACGAAACCGAACCAGAAAAATTAATTTCAATAAAAACGCACCGATAACTCAAGTTCCCAAAACGGATGCACCCACCAAGGGCTCAGCAGGCTAATATTTTGCTCCTCGGTACCCAACTCATACTGAACATTACGCGCCCAAAGAGCAACTCCGGGGCCAGTCTGAATCCAGAGCCGCGAGCTTACTCGGTAGCCCAACAACAAGGTCAGATCTCCGCCCAGCGCCAAATCACCCGCATCGGCTAGGATATCAAGATCAGGCCGCTCGGCAGAACTTTTCCGCGCCAGGTAATCCACGGCCAGCGCCGCTTGCAAATCAAGCGAAAAGCTCCCCCATTTCCACCCACGGCTGCCGCCCAAGCGCAAACCATGTCGTCTAAATGACAATCGAGTCCCCAAGCGCAGCGTTTCAAGCGAGTTGGCGTAGGCATAGCCCATAAAAGCAGACCAATCGTTCCAAAACCAAATCCGGGCTTGCACTTCTCCGGCATGCTGCCCAGGCAACTGGCTCGAAACGCCCCGCAGTGAATAGCCAAGATTCAAGCCACCGACAATGGCGGCGGTGCTGGTCTTCAAAGCCGGACTTGCCAAAACCGGACTTGCCGATGGCTGCACGACTGAGACTTTTGCTTCCCGACGAAGCGGATCCTCATCGACCGCCAGCTTGACGTCCACAATCCCCCTGACCATGGACGCAATCGCTTCATGTTGGCCGTAGCGGCCCACCTTGCCTTGGTCAAGCACCCGCACATCGACCCTATCCAACGCGGGGTCCAGAATATGTACCCTCACCTCGCCCGGCACCGCGAAATCACACCAGAAGACAACCAAAGCACCTTGCGCCCGGGCAATGCGCTTGGCCCACAGTAGCTGGTGGGAGGCATCCGATCTGAATTCCGGAACCCAGTGAATCTGAAAACCAACATCCATTCCAAGCAACTGAGAGCTCACCACCTGGCCAGTGGTACGGGAGAGCTCAGCCTGTTGACGGCTGGCAATTTGAATAACGGAGGGCTCAGCACCCTGCAAAATTGCGGGAAGGAAAAGAACCAGACCGCCTATCAGGCAAAAAAACTTTTTCATGATCAACAAATCATACAACACCTGCACCGATTTCTCGACCTTTCCTGTTCCGTCAAACCCGCCCAGGTGTCGCTGGTGTTGGTGAGATATCAGGGCGAACCCTGCGTCAAGATAGCTACCAACTATTCTGTTAC
>JAUVBB010000173.1 GCA_030591445.1 Deltaproteobacteria bacterium
AAAAAGTCATCCCCGAGTCGTTTTTGTCGGGGACCCAGGTTGCCCTAACATCTTGTATTGACGGGTTATTCGCGAGATCCCCGACAGAAACTTTTCGGGGATGACTACTCACTATTAGCGGGAATGGCAGAGGTTACTTCTCATGAATCAATCGTCGAAGTCGCCTTCGGGGCCTTTGTCGGAGTCGAGACTCTTGGCCTTTTCGATGATTTGCTCTTGGCTCCATTGGGCCGGATCTTCGCTGCGGGAGGATTTCGGTCCCGGATCATGGGAGCCGGCCTTGGCAATTTCGTCGAAAACCAAGGGAGCGGTATCTTGTGCGTTAAACACTTCGGTCAGCAGGTGGTAGATAAATTCTTCCACGCGCTTGGCCATGCGCTCGCGGATGGCCAGCGGCTGCGACAATAGCTTGTTCTCAAAGGGCAGGTTCAGCTTCTTATAAGCGCCGCCCTTGATCTCCTTGGCCTGGGCATAGGCCACCATCTCGGCCCACATCGCCTCGCTCATGCCCTGGTCGGCTACCTTGATAAACTCGCCGGCATCGGTCAGCTGGGCATTGCCATAGTCGTTGACCTGCAAACCCCAGGAGATCATCTGCAAGGCGGTGGCTACATTGGCCTTGGTGGTCTGGGTCTGGGTGGCAATCTGGCGCAGGCGATCGGAACTGTTGCCCGAGGTGCCGTGCTGGGCGCCCGAAATATTAAAAGCGCGAAGCGCCTGATGAATTTCGGCGGTCAGTTCTACCTGGATGCCCTGGGCGCTGGCCTCGATGCCATGGGTGGTACCGTTATTCAATGCAATCCAGTCCGGAAAAATACCGTGGGCGTTGAGGCCTTGAATTTGAAACAGGGCTTCTTCCTTGGTGGAAAGACCCTGCGAGCCCTTGATCTCGCCCACTTCGGTCTCGAGACCCGCCCAGGCCGGCACCTGCTCTTTGAGCTCGATATTGGCCAGCAAGTTCTGGTCGTCGGGCATGTGCGAAGCGTCGATGGCAATAGAGGTGATGCCCGCCTCGAACATGGTCGGCACCTCGACCTTGGCCGCGGTCAGGTCAGCGCTGTTTTTGATGCCATAATGATCGGCATGCACCGCCACCGGCACCTGGATATGCTCTTGGTTGCACACCGCGTCTATCTGCCGGGCCATGTTCCAGTAGTTGACCGCGCAATAGGCATTGGCGCCGCCCTCGGACTTGGCAATCTCGATCATGACCGCGGCATTGGCCCGTTGGGCCGCGCGCAGCACCCCGCGGATGACAAACAAGTTACGCCCGTTGGCCGCCAGGGCAATGGCCTGGCCTTTGGCACGCATGGCCCGATCGATGAACTTGCCGCTGACCAGCAGGGCTTTGGAATTGGGAAACAAATGCACTACATTCGGCGGCCGGCCAATCGAAAGTGCCCGCTCGAAATCTTGGTTCTGCGCTTTTTGCTTGGTCATCTCGTCATCCTCCCTTTCAACCAGCTACATAGTTTCTAAGCCCGCCCGCCAACAAAATATCCACCTGGCGGCGGCCCAGGCCGTGCTTGACCTTGATCTCATACCCTTTGTCATGACTACGCGCCGTCACTACCGAGGATCGCTTAAGTTCGTTGGCAATCCAGGGCAGCTCCAGATCGTCGTCTTTCTGGATGAGTTCATAGGCCCGCAGATCCATGAAAGTCAAGGGCACAATGCCGTGATTGATGAGATTGGAAATATGAATCCGTTCGAAGCTCTTGGCGATGATTACCCGCACTCCCAACTCGGCCGGGCACATGGCGGCATGCTCGCGGCTGGAGCCTTCCCCATAACCTTGCCCGGCAATGATCACATTGGCCGTGCCTTCGGCCTGGTACTCTTTGGCCCGACGCACGAATTTGGGGTCGACACCCTTGAAGGTGTGCCAGGCATATTCTTGCACATTAGAACGAAACTTCAGCCAATGGCCGGCCGGTAAAATGTGATCGGTCGAGATATGATCACCCAGTTTCAAGGTAATGGCTCCCTGAATCGAAGCCGGCAACATCGTGTGCTCGGGCGGATCGACAATGTTGGGTCCCCGCCTGATGACCACTGACTTTTTGCTGCGTGGCACCGGTACAATCAGGGAATCATCAATGGGAAACTTCTTCATGGCGGTAAAACGCGGAGGCCGCCGTTTGAGATCGCGCGGATCGGTCAACTTGCCCCGTAGCGCCGAGGCCGCCGCCGTCTCCGGGCTGGTCAGATAAACCTTGGCGTCCAGGGTTCCGCAACGTCCTTCGTAGTTGCGATTGTTGGTACGCACACTCACGCTGCCGCTGGCCGGCGCATGCCCGTGGCCGATACAAAAACCGCAAGCACTCTCGGCAATACGCACGCCCATATCCATCATTTCTTTCAAATAGCCGCGCGCCAGCAAAGCCATCTGCACTTGGCGGGTGCCGGGGGCCATCACCATGTTGATCCGCGGTGAAAGTTTGCGGCCGCGCAGCATCAAAGCCACCATGGCCAGATCTTCATAAAAACCGTTGGTGCAGCTGCCCACCGCCACCTGATCGACTTCCAGCCCACTGACCTCGCGCACCGGTACCACCTTATCGGGGCTATGGGGCAGGGCCACCATGGGCACCAGCTTGTCCAGGTCGATTTCGATCTGGTCATCATAAGCAGCCTCTTTGCCGGCTTGGAGGCGATGATATTGGGAGCCGCGGGACTGGGTGGTCAAAAAAGACCGGGTGACTTCGTCGGCCGGGAACAAGGAGCTGGTCACGCCCAGCTCAGCCCCCATATTGGCAATGGTTGCCCGTTGGGCCACCGAAAGCGTTTTGACCCCATCGCCGGCATACTCCAGCGCGGTGGCCACATTGTTGCGATCGGCCAAGCGCCGAATCACCTCAAGAATGATATCTTTGGCCGACACCCAAGACGACAAGCCGCCATTGAGCTGCACCCGAATCACCCGCGGGCACACAAAATAGTGGGGCGTCCCGGTCAGGGCCACCGCCAGTTCCATGCCCCCGGTACCAATGGCCAGCATGCCCAGCCCGCCCAAGGTAGTCACATGGGAATCAGCCCCCAACAGCAGCTTGCCCGGCGCGCCGAAACGTTCGAGATGAATCTGATGACCGATGCCATTGCTGGGTCGCGAGAAGCGAATCCCGGCACTGGCACACGAATCCTGCAAAAACCGGTGATCGTCCGCGTTTTCCGGACCATCCCCAAAGGTATTGTGATCGACATAGCAAATTGCCAGCTTGCCCTTAATGCGCGGCGGCCCCAACTTGCTCAAGTGCAGAAAAACCATGGTACCGGTACCGTCTTGCATCAAGAACTGGTCAGCCCTGACACCAATCTCCTCGCCCGGCCGGAGATCTCCGTGTACCAAATGCTTTTCCAGAATCTGGTAGGTAGCATTCAGGTCCTTCGCCGCCATGCTTGCCTCGCTTTCGGCCTTGCTCAAAAAGGGTCGTGCAAATCTTATAGTGGCGATCCGGCCCTGGCAAGATTTTACTGGTAAAAAACTGAACTTGCACAATCTCACCCCAGCCGCTAGCTTGGGTCCATGGGAGAAGAATTCGCACAAGCCGCCTCTAAACTGGTCCCATTGTTGACGCTTTTGGGCGTATTTTTCGGCGCTATCATCATATTAATCATTGGCCTGCGCCTGCACCAAGACCAACAACGCCGTAAGCGCCAGCAAGCCCAACAGGCAGACGCCGGCGAAGTCATCACCGTCCTGGGCCGGGCCTTCGAAGTAGAACAAACCGCCCCCCTACCCGGCGACGAAGGCACCGGCCTCTGGTATTGTCTGCTCGGCGAGCAAGGCCCTGCTCGCCTGGAACTATCCGCCGACAAAACCCAGGCCCACTACTTCCCCAGCCAAGCCCCCAGCCCGGCCGGCGAGCCCTGCCCCGCCCAAGTCGAGCACGACCAACGTTCTTTTACTCGCATAGACCCGGCCCTGCCCTTGGCAGCAGACTGGACCCTATGCCGTTACCAAGGCCCCGATGATCGCCACTTGATCATCGAGACCCGCGCCCAGCAAATCACCCTCTGGAACGGTAAATCCATCCCCGCCGAGGGTGTGGTCGTTCTGGAAGAAAAGTAAAAGGAGTGTCACCCGTGCCCGACCAGACAAAGGCAGAATGGAGCAAATTAATTGCCACCGTAGGAATCTTGGCGATGCTTGGATGCACTGGCTGCAGCAGTGACGGCAGCCAAGCAGTCGATGCCGGCAATGAAGCCGATGCGGGCGACGCGGGCAACGGCGACACCCAGCAGCAGGTCACTGACGACGATCTCCCCAACGGGGCGGGTCATGTTGTCTACCATTTCCAGGGGCATGCCTACCGCATCGCCGACCAGGCCGGCGCCGTGCCCGAGGACATTTCGGCAAACTTGGACCCTTTTGAGATTGCCGCCGGCGAAGACGGCGCCGCCAACCTCTCGGCCGATGGGCAATGGCTGGTTTTGTTGAGCGAGCGATTTCACACCGACTGTCACAACTGGGCCTGTCTGGTGCGGGTCCCCAGCGATCTGTCAGCGGTCGAACCCATCCTGGCGGGGGGCGCTACCGTCCACCCAGAGGGCTTCTACGCCATCGCCACCGGGGGCAATGCCATCATCTTTACCAACACCGACGGCCCGCACAGCACCGACATCTTCATTACCCGTCACAATGGCTCGGAATGGAGCACGGCAGAAGTCCTTAGCTCTGGATCGAGCCATGCCTTCCACGATTTTCCCGCCCTAAGCGCCGACGGAAGCCGGGTCGTCTTTAACTGTGGGCCTGCCTCATCTGGCAGCAGTGGTATTTGCGAAGTCGGCACCGATGGCAGCGGCTTTCGGGAAGTGCTCATGCCCTCCCACCAGCCCCCGGGCATGGCCAACCCTGCCCTGTCTCTCCACCACCCCCACTACGCCCCCGACGGTTCGATTGTTTTTGAAGGCGACTGGGACGGTGAGCGCATCTGGCGCCTGGCCCCCGGGGCCGCCGAGCCCACCGCCATCTCCGCAACCTACTACAACGACAACTCCCCCTGCGTCTTGCCCAGCGGAAGAATTGCCAGCCTCTGGCTTGACCGCCCCGAAAATGCAGAAGGAATACACGAACTCAAGATCATGTCCGCCGACGGCAGCAACATGGACCTGCGCTTCTTGGACGGCAACATTGATGACTGGGGACTGGGCTGCGGCCAATGATGAACGAACATCTATAGTTTTCAATGCTCCTGCGGGTTGGGTAAGACCCGAGTCTCGAGCAACCACCAGGGTGAGGCGAGCTGGCCGGCTTGGCCGCGTTGCTTAGGGTGGGCTTCGATGGCGCCCGCGGGGGTGACTTGGAAACGTACTTCGCGCAGGGCGTCGGCGCCCAGTTTCAGCACGCAGCGCCATGGGCCGGCGGCGGCGGACAGGGGCGGGTCCTGGGCCGGCTGGGCGCGCAGATCGCCGTAGTCCACTACAAAGGGCAGGGGAATGACGTAGGTCTGGACGCGGATATAGGGGTTGGTATGGCGGCTGCCTTTTAGCACCGCGGAGCCGCCGCTACGTAGCGGCTTGCCGTCGTGCCAGCAGCGAGCACCGACCGTCTGATTGGCCCGGGCGGCGGAGAACATGACCAGGTAGGGCCGCTCGCGCAGCACCGGCTCTTGCGTAATCGGCTCGGGCTGGAAGGCTAGCCAGCCATGATGCACACGCAGTTGGTCGCGCAGATCCACTTCGCCCAGGGCCACGGTCTGGGCCTTGGCGCCAATGGTATAGCTGAGTTTGAAACTGTCCTGCTGGGGCATCTGGGTGCCGCGCTTGGGCCGACAGCTAGCACTGGCCAGCGGCTGATCCCGCTTACGCGATAGTTTGCAAGGCATGCGAACACCTGCTGGACCCTCCGCCCACAGGTCGTCGTCCTCGGGAATTTTGCCCCACAGGTAAACCGTGAAACCCTTCATCGGCTGGCGCCGCGACTCGTGCACCTTGAGCCCGATCAGCACCGGAAGATCAGGTGTGGGCGGCGGCTGCGGGGGCAGTTGCTTGCTGGCCAACCACCAGCCGGTATTGCGCCGAAAGGGGTTGCGGGTAAAGACCGGCGGCGCTGGTTTGCTCGGCTCGGCAGCTGGCGTTTTGGCCACCCCAGCCGGAGCGACCGGAGCCGGGCCTTTGAGAATGGTAATTAGCTCGCGCAGCAGGCTCTGGCGCTCACCGTCGCTCAAGCCCGATCTCTTGAGCTGGTCCAGGATGGCCATCACCGCGGTGAAGGTGCGATCCATCTGCTCCCGGCGCCGGCTGAAGTCGGTGCTCGGCACCCGGCAGGCATTGTAGTCGTGGCACAGGGCCAGCATCTGATGCACCATCACCTGGATCAATTCGCTGGGATCGCGCAAGCGCTCCTGCCCCATCGAGCCACCGATGGAAAGCGAGCCGAAGGACACCTGCAAAGATGCCTGCATGCTCTCGTAGCGCATCTTATAGTCGTCGCAGTCCTGGCGGACGATCTCGCCGATGGGATCCGGGCAACGGTACTGGCTATAGGTCGCGCAGCCGCCCACCACACCGGCCAGCAGCAAGGCCACGCTCGATAAAATGGCCGGCCTCATACGCCCGGCTCCAATGTTGGTGACCACTCTCCCTCGACCTGGTTGGGCAGAATCTTGGTCTCGATCCGCCACCAGGGATGCACCAGATCGCCCGGCTGGCCTTGCTGGCCGGCCAGGGCCCGGGGCCGGCCTTGCTGGTCGATCTCGAAGCTCAGTTCCCGCAGGTACTCCCCCTCCACTTTCAACTTGCAAGTCCAACGACCGGCGGCCGGCGGCCAGGCTTTGGCATCTGCCGGCGGCGCTTTTCCGTCGCGGCCGGCCACCCAGGGCAAGGCAAATAAATAGTGCTTCCAGACCAGCAGCGGGTCTTTGGCCGCGCGGCTGTGGCCGGGCTTGACCTGCACATAACGCGACTGGTCCTGGAACCAGCCGGTCTCGCCCGAACCACGGGCCGTGCGCAGGGCCGGACCAACCGGCTTGCCATCAACGAAGCAGCGCAACGTTCCCTTGGGAAACATCGACCGCCCAGGCGACTTGCGGTAGCGCAGGGTGGCATACAGATAAGGCCGCTCAGCCTCGGCGGGCAGTCCCCTGGGCTCGGGCATGAAGAACAGCCAGCCCTGCGCGCGGTCGGCATCGTGATCGATTCCGAAGTGAAGCCGCAGCTTGCCGTAATCCGCATAGCGCGCCCGGGCCACCGTCTGCTCGATCCGGCCCAGTTCCGCCCGCTTCTCATCCGACGCCCGTACATAAGCCACCCCGATCGAATAGCGCGGCGCGGTCAAGGCCACCTCCTTGGGCAACTTGCAGCGATTCAAACGAAACACACCCTGACCGCTGCGACCGACCGGGCAACGCAAAGTCTGGCCGCCGTCGAGGCTCAGTTCGACCACGTCGTCGGCCTCGTACTCACCCCACAACCAAACCCGCGGCAAGGGCCGGTAACAGTCCGGTTGCTTCTCGGTCTTGCAGCTGCGATCAATGCTCTGCTTGCCCCAGCTGGCCAGCAGCCGGGGGAAGCCCGCAACCGTCGGCGGAGCCACCGGCGGACGAAAGTTCGAATCGAACCAGGCGTCCTTGCTGCCCAGGTATCTGCGCTTGGCCGGCTTCGGCGCCGCAACGGGCTTGGCCGCGGCCGGGGCAGCAAGCCCCGGCGTGGGCGCAGGCGTTGGCGCCACCGGCGGCGGTGCCAGCAGGGCCAATAACTGATCCAGGGCCTGCTTGCGTTGCGCGGGCGCAAGGCCCGGCGAGGCCAGCTGATCGCCCAGGGCAACAATCGCAGTCGTGGTCCGATCCAGCTCATCGCGCCGCCTGCGGTACTCGGCGGCCGTCAGTCGGCAAGCGTTGAAATCGTGACACAGCCCCAGCATGCGCGCCGACATGATCTGGATCAATTCACTGGGATCGCGCAGCGCCTGCTCGGCAAACGATGTCTCCACCTTTAACTGGGAGAAGCCCGCCGCCACCGAGACCCTGAGCGACTCGTAACGGGTCTTGAAATCGTCACAATCGTCACGCACGATCAGCCCGATAGGCTCGGGGCACAAGTACTCGCCGCCCGCCGAACAACCCGCGCCCAGCGCCGCCACCCAAAGCAGTAAACAAGTCACTGCCAATCGAAATGCCACTGCCAGCCTTGCCATGAAACCCCTCCTGCATAGTACTTTGATTTCACACTCTTACACCGTATTCCGCGTTTCGAGGAATTAGCACGGAGCTCCCCGAAATGCAAACCGGTCTGGCCACTCAGCCAAGACGGCAGCCTCCAGCTGCCTCACTTTTCAAGTTCGCTCATTTACTGCTAGTATGAGCTTAAATATTCGAAATTGGATTCTCTGCTGGTGGTTTCTTACCGGAGGTCTTTTATGTTCAGAAAAGGTGTTTTCTTCTGCGACTGCTTCCCTGGCTTGATTGGGGTGACCGTTCTTATAGCCCTGTCTTGTTCGGGGGGCAATGTTTCCGGGTCGTTCGATTGTGTTGACGACAGTATTTGCGATCCTGTTGCCAGCTGCGAGCGGGTGGACCATCAGGACCAGTGCCAATGCCCCGCTGGCTACCATGATGCCAATGGTGATGGCAGCCTTTGTGAGGATCTGGATGAGTGTGGGTTGCTCACAGACGACTGCGACCAGCGCTCGATTTGCGTGAATACGAGCGGGTCTTACTTGTGCGAGTGTAAGCTGGGCTATCAGGCCGATGGAAATGATTGTGTGGATGTCGATGAATGTCTGGCGGATACGGATGACTGCAGCCTGCCCTTGGTTTGCGCGAATACCTTGGGGAGCTTTGCCTGTCGTTGCCCGGAGGGTCATGCCGGCGATCTTTGTGAGCAATGCGAAAGCGGTTACCAGGCGCAAGACGATGGCCAGGGCGGCATTTTGTGTGTGGCTTTGCCCATTGACTGCTTGGCTGACGCGTCGGTTTGCGGGAGCGGGGGAATGTGCGTCAGCGTGGCGGAAGGAGAGGATGCCTGCGATTGCCATCTGGGGCACATTGGCTATACCTGCGCCCGGTGTGATTTGGGCTTTCAGGACCACGACGGGGATGGCCGCTGCGAAATGAGTTGCGAAGGGGCCAGTGTCGAATGTGGGGAGCATCGCGTTTGCTCGGATGAGCGGGGTGAGATCGATTGCGTTTGCGCCGCGGCTTATTTTGGCTCGGCATGCAATTATTGCAGCCCGGGGTTCAGAGATGTGCTGGGCGATGGCAATTGCCTGCCGGTGCGCTGCGACACCGCGGACATAAGCTGTCCCCCGCATAGTCACTGTGTCGACTTTGGTTTCCCGGTTGGCTGCGCTTGCGATATCGGCTATGCAGGCCCCGACTGTGATCAGTGTGCGCTGGGTTTTGCCGCGGATGGTTCAGGTGTTTGCAGCTTGGATCTCGACGCCGGCAAATACATGTTTATGAGCACCACCCTCGAGCAAGGCGATCCGGTGTTGGGCATTGTCGAGGTTGAGACGGGGGTGTTCTCGGCGCTGGCGCTTACTGATCACGAGTTGATTGAGCTTGCCTATGATAGTGAGACCGAGACTATTTTCGGCATGGCGTTTGATCGGTATGATCGGGGCGAGATTTTCGGGCTCGATTTGAAGACCGGAATCAGCGAGCAGGTTGGCAGTCTAAGCAATTACCATACGGCAAAGGGGCTGGCTTTCGACCAGGTGAACCGGCGTCTGGTGGTTATCGGCAGCATCGGAGCTCCTCGCTATTTGATTGAGATTGACCCTGATACATCCGGGCTTAGCAGTCGTGAAGCGAGTTACCCCTATGGAGATAGAATTTCCCTGGCTTATGATTCATCCGATCAAAGCGTGCTGGGTGTCACCAGTGATAAAATCTATGAAAGCGACCAAGACTTTAGCGTGGATCGCCTGGACCTAGGCACGGCTACCACCGGAAGGGTGCTCGAGGTACAGCCCGCTCGGACCCTTTTGCGGGTCGCGATCGGTATCATGGCCAGCAGCGGACAAGTCTACATCGCCGGTAACATGGCGCCAACCAGGGAAGCCTGGCTGGAAGCCTATTGCCGACAGGTTGCCTTGACTCTGGGGCGCGACACCCGCGATCTTCCCGCACAGGGAAGCTACTTGATCGATGGGTACGGAGCCGAGGCCCCGCTGATTTTTAGCTCGGCTGCGGAACCCGAACTGTATTTTTACGGTTCCAAGGG
The DNA here is from genome assembly GCA_030591445.1 of Deltaproteobacteria bacterium. Lineage (GTDB taxonomy): Bacteria > Myxococcota > B64-G9 > B64-G9 > B64-G9 > JAUVBB01. The sequence goes on from JAUVBB010000173.1 coordinate 10,168, forward strand.
TGCGAACACCTCGCCTCCGCTGGCCACTATCTTGATCGAAAACGACCATCCCGATGATGTGGTGTGTGTGGTAAGCCAAGAAGAACCCATAGACGTTTTCGTCAAATCCCAAGCCCGTTTTGGCATGCTGATTATTGTGAGCTATCGCCCCGATACCCTAAGCCTGATTGTACCGGGAGATTTTAGCGCGCCAGGTGGGATCCCCAATATTCACGTGCATCATTATACCGACACGCCTGATCCCTTGCTGGTTCCCGCGCATGCGGCGGTTGTCTTTTACGGACTCAGTAAATGGAGCAACCTGGGTTTAAAGCCCGCCCAGTACGATCCCGGCTTGGGGGCGGAGCCGGTCTTTGGACCTCTTAATTTGAGCACTGGCGAAGTCGTTTTGGTGCCGTTGAAAGGCCTGACCCGTTTTTCGGGCGGGCTTTCGGGAATGTGAGGGCTCGGGTCATGAAGCGCTTGGGATTCTTCTTTATTGTTATACTTTTTCTAAGTGGGGTCAGCTCTTGCAGTGATTCGATCCCGAAGCAAACTTCCGATGCCGGCCAAGATGCCGGTCAAGATGACGATGGCGGTATAGATGGCGGACCCGACCAGCAAGAGATCCCGTGCACCTTGTCGCAATTTGAGATCGCCGACGCCTGTGACAATGGCTCTTTCTGTGTGGCTTGGACTTACGATTGCCAAGGAGAAGAGCTGACGTGTTCTTACCAAATCCAAGCCTGTGACGATCAAGACCCTTGCACCCGTGACTATTGCGATGAAATTGGCAAAAGCTGTAACCATGAGCCAGCTACCGACAAGCTGCCAGAAGGAACTGCCGAGCAAGCCGAGTGCGCAAACAAAATCGATGACGATTGCGATGGTTTGATCGACATGGCGGATCCGGACTGTGGAACGTGCACAATTGATCAAGATTGCGATGACCAGAACCCTTGTACCGACGATCTTTGCAGCGATTTTGCCTGTCTGTTCTCGCCCGCGGACGGGCAGCCGGCCTGCGACGACGGCGATGCTTGCACCATGGACGATACCTGTCTCGATGGCGTTTGCCAGGGCTTGCCCCTGGACAATGACGGCGACGGGGCATTGGCCGAAAGCTGCGGGGGTAGCGACTGCCAAGACGGCGATCCAACGATTACTCCATTAACACCAGAAAACCAAGATTCGCCGGGTTTATGCTCGGACGGGATCGATAACGATTGCGATCAATTAGTCGACTCCGCGGACAGCTCCTGTCTCCAGCCGATTTGTAGCCCGGGCGGATTCTGCTGGCTGCATCCTTTGCCGCAGGGTTTGACGCTCAATGGTTCCTGGTCTGTGGCCCCCAACGACATTTGGGTAGTGGGTCAGCAAGGAACCATTCTTCGCTGGGACGGGGCCAACCTGATTCCATCTCCTTCACCGACCAATAGCGATCTATGGGCGGTATGGGCCGCCGACGCGTCCAGAGCCTGGGCCGTCGGCGACCATGGCCTGGTGCTCGAGTGGAACGGAAGCACGTGGAGCGCCTCTCATCCAAGCGGCAAGGATTTGCGCGCCATCCGCGGAACCAGTGCCAACGATATTTGCGCGGTCGGCTTGGACGGCGGCATGATCCGTTTTGACGGCAGCAAATGGTCCACGCTCAATTCCGACACCTCGCAAGATCTATATTCGGTAGAGATTGACTCGCTTGGAAACATATGGACCGCCAGCACCGGCGAAGACATCCGCCAATGGGACGGCAATCAATGGACCGTCTTTGGCAGCGGCACCAATGCGGAAGTCTATGCCATGTGGCGGGTCGCTGACGACGACATCTGGCTAGGGGGCGCTTGGGCCATTCGGGCCCGCTTCGACGGCATGACCTGGACGGATACCGACACCTCAACCAGCAGCGTAAGAACCTATTTAGCGTTTTGGGCAAATGCAGGCGACCAGGTTTGGGCGCTTCAACGCTATATCGGGCACAGCGACTTCTACTTCTTCAACGGGCTAGAATGGAACAAGCTGGGTCAAATCCGCGATTCCTCGTACAAAACCATAGCCGGCATGGGCAACGATGGCATCATGGCCTTTGGGCGATACGGCCTCATCGCTCGCGTGGACAATACGCCCACGCTAACCGTTCTCTCCAGCCCCATGGCCCCCGCCACCCAACAAGCCGTGATAGCCCTTTCCGAGCAGCAGGTCCTTTGCACCAATACCACCGGGCAACTGATGATGTTCAATGGCGCGCGTTTCGTTCAACTGCCCGGAGCCGCGGCCGCCAAGACCGTCGATATTTCCGCCACTGCCTGGAATGATGTCTGGCTGGCCAGTGAAGGCGGAAAGATTCATCACTGGAACGGAGAAATCATAAGTTTGGTGCTTGATGACTTCCCCTACCCCTTCTACAGCGTCTGGGCCGCCTCTCCCTCCCGGGTCTGGGTGGCCGCCGAAAACAAGATAGTTCGTTACAACGGCGTCCGCTGGTCAGATGTTCATTTCCGCGAAGACGCCGCTTTCATGAAAATACGCGGCGCCACCGCCTCCTCCTCGAATGCCATTCAAGCGGCGGTCGACCTTTGGGCGGTCGGAAGCAAAATCGCGCGCTTCGATGGCGTCTGGTGGACCGAAGTTGCCATGCCCGCTGCCGTCTCTCAAATCGTCGACCTGTGGATTCCCAGCGGACAAGTTCCCGCCCAAGAAGTCTGGGCCCTGGGCATTGGTGACGCCTGCCCCCAAAGCAATGACGGAAAAATCCTGCGCTTCGCCGACAACAGCTGGCAAGTGATCCGCGCAGGTCTCGCCTGCGAAAACCTATCCATTCACGCATCTTCTCCGGATAACGTTTGGGTAGCAGCCGGCAGGAACTTACTGCAAGGTTCCCAATCCGGCTGGACCGAAATAGAAGGACTGGGACCAATCATCAAAGACATTTACGTATTGCCCGATGGCCAGGTATACATCGTCGGCGAGTCAGCCATGGTGGCCACCAGAAAAAACTAGCCCGGCCGGCTAGACGGTAAACCGGTGTCAGAGCAAACCGTGCGTGCGCATAAAAACTTGTATTTCACCGACGTCGCGGTTTCTGAGCCACTTTAGCGCTAAATTTCTATCGGCAAACTCAAACTGGACGCTTCCTTGGCCTTGGTCACCGCGTTCGAACCGGAAAGTAGCCTGCGATTCAGCAATCGTGCCTTCTTGATACACAAAGATCCGGCCGGGGCCAGAGAAAGAGACTTTGTTTACTGGGCTTATTGTGACCAGCAGACTCATTCGTCGCAACACATAAAGATACTCCCCAACCCGAAATACCACCAGGCAGGACAAAAAGACGTACAGATTAAAGT
>JAUVBB010000450.1 GCA_030591445.1 Deltaproteobacteria bacterium
AAAAACGTTCTAAACAAACAAGTCATTCCCGAAACGTTTCTGTCGGGAACCCAGAGGGTTAGGCAACATGGGTCCCCGACAGAAACGTTTCGGGGATGACTCATGAGGGGTTACTTCTCAGGGATCAATAATTAGGAATTTGCCGAAAAGTTCCGTATTAACTTCCCGCGGTTGACAGTATCCGAGGCTGGGTGATTATATGCGCTTCGGTAAACACATAATCATAAGGAGTGGGGCATGTTGAATCGAATCTGGGCCTTGATAATTTCCGGAATGTTGTTTCTTTCTTGGGGTTGTGCCGAGCCAACAGGGGCGGTCATTCCTTTGCATGATATGGAGTTTATCCAAAGCGAGCAAAATCTGTCGCCGGTGGATCTGAGCGTGACTCGGATCTCCGGTCCCAGCTCTTTGTCGCTGGGGGCTAGCTGGGAGTTACAGGCCCGGGCCAGCGATCCCGAGGGCTCGCCGGTACATTATCGTTGGAGCGCGACCTCTGGGTCTTTGTCGACCGAAGAGGGGTCGCAGGTAGAATGGACGGCCACCGAGTCGGTGGGCCGGGCCGAGGTGATCATCGAGGCGATCGACCGCATGGGCAATATCACCCGAGCGGCTTTTGCCGTATCCGTGCCCTATAACCTACCCGGCGCCGCCCCGGCCGGGCCGGTGGAAGATATCCGCGATGCCGTGGGTTATAATTGTTCGCTGGACATTGATGGCAATGACCAACCCCATATTGCTTATCGCAATGGAACCCATCCCTCCTTGAAATACGCCACCTACGACGGTGGCCAATGGATCATCGAAACCATCGAAGGATATGGTCTCGATATTGGCGGGGCCGCCGGCTACGACGCCTCCTTGGCTCTGGATTCGACCGGGCAGGTTCATATCGCCTACTTTACCGATTACGCGGAAAATAGCCGTCCCGTACTCAACTACGCTACCCGTTCGAGTGGTAGCTGGGCTCTGGTTACGATAGACGACGCTTCTCGTTCGGGTCATTTCGATGCCACCTTGAAGATCAATCCGGTCACCGATCTGCCCGAGATCATCTACCAAGCCGATGGCATCGGAGATAAATACTCGGTGGTCAAGCATGCCACTTGCAGCGGTAACTGTTTGCTGGCCCCGTCTTGGAGTAAATACATCCTGCACGAAGAGGCCCGTGGCATTTACAATCGGGCCTATGCCGGTGGCTTTGCCATTTCTGCCGATGGCACGCGGCATGTCACCATCAGCGCTCGCTATGAGGATGCCAGTTACGATGATTGGGCTGAGCTTATCTATGGAGTTCGTGCCGGTGCCGACTGGGACATGACGGAACGGTTGATTCCACTGGATTATGATAATTATTACTCTAACGACGAGGATGCCAGCCGGCTGGTGCTCGATCGAAACGATCAGCCTTTGGTGCTTCATCGCGACGGTATCTATCACCGGACGGCCGCCGGGGAATGGAACCTATCTGAAGTAGAGAGTTCGAGCCTGGACGACACGGTGAACTATGCCCGTTTCGACATTGCCTGCGATGTGTCTTCAAACCAGCCGGTCAGTGGAGTGGTATGGATGACCGTGCCGCATTCAGGTGTGGAACTAGTCAAGACCAACGAACGTGGCTATTTTGAGTACACCTATCTCGGTGCTCTTGATGGCTATGCTTCTACGCGCACTTCCATCGCCTTGGATTCCACTGGCGGCGCCCACCTATGTTGGATGGATGATGCCAACTTGATGTACCAATAGGGAGCCTGTCTCATGAAATGGCAGGCGGGAACGCGGCTGCTTGGCAGCCTCGCATTGGTATTGGCCCTGGGCGGGGCCGGCTGCGATTGTGGTGGCTCGGCCAGCGGCGTGGTTACGGTGGCCATTTTGGCTCCGGCTGACGGCGCCAGTTTTCAGTTGGGCGCGGCAGTGGTTTTTTCGGGAGAGGCGCAGGATTCTTACGGTGCCTTGCCCGGTGACATGCTGCTATGGGGCTCGAGTCTGGACGGCGAATTGGGCCCTGGCAACTCAATGACGCTTAGCGATCTGAGCCTGGGCACGCATGTGATCGTCTTGTCGGCTCACAACGAGGCCGGCAGTTCTGGCCAGGATTCGATCTCGATAGAAATCGTGCCGGTGACAGATAATCTGCCCCCGGTGCCCTTGATATCGTCACCGGGGGAGGGGGATCAGTTCGACCAGGGTATCGCGGTCACCTTGCGCGGCAGTGCCATCGATCCGGAAGATGGACAACTTCCCGGGTCGGCGCTGACCTGGACCAGCAAGGTAGATGGCTTGTTGGGCAATGGCACCGAGCTGACCTTGAGCAATTTGAGCCTGGGCCCGCAGCTGATAACCCTTACCGCCTTGGATGCCAACGGGGCCAGCGGCCGGACCTCGGTAGCGCTGGAAATCGTTCCGGTCGGACAGAACCATGCCCCGACCGTGACCATCTTAGAGCCAACCGAGGGGGCTGTCTTTACCGAAGGGAATCTCATAACGCTTTTGGGCAGTGGTGAAGACGACGAGGACGGGCTATTGGGCAGCGATGCCTTGCGTTGGCAATCGAGTCTGGACGGGGATCTGGGCACCGGCAAGCAGTTGGAGCTAGTACTAAGCCTGGGTGTGCACCAAATCACCTTGACCGCGACCGATTCGGGCGGCAAGACGGCCCAGGCTTCTGTGAACCTGTCGGTCAACCCGGCCGGAAACGAGCCGCCAGTGGTGTCGATTAGTTCTCCGGCCGATGGTGCTGTTTATTCCCAGGGGCAAGAGATCACTTTTGTGGCCACGGCGGATGACCCGGAAGATGGCTTACTCAGCGGCGCCGCCTTGGTCTGGAGTTCGAATCTAGATGGCGAGTTGGGCAATGGCGAGCAACTGAGTCTGGATTCTTTGTCTATCGGTTTGCATGCCATCTTGCTGGCCGCCACCGATTCGGGCGGCGCCAGCGCTACCGCTTCTTTAAATCTACGCATCACCGAGGCCTCTGAAAACCTGCCGCCGGTGGCCCAGATTACCGCTCCGGCCGATGGTTTGAGCGTCGAACGGGGCACCCAGATAGATTTCGAAGGCGAAGGGCTCGACCCCGAAGACGGCGCACTCAGCGGTGCTTCGCTCTCCTGGTCGTCGAATCTGGATGGCCCTCTGGGCAACGGTAGCCCTTTGCGTATTTCCTCCTTGAGCGAGGGGCAACATACCATTACTTTTACGGCATTTGATGCCGAGGCCTTGTTTGATCAAGACACCATCTCGCTGATTATCACCCCCGGTGGACCGGATAACCTGGCGCCCACCGCTCGGTTAACCGGTCCGGCCACCGCCATGGCCCAGACCGAAGTGGTGCTGGATGGCTCCGGTTCTACCGATGCCGACGGAACCCTTACCCGCTATGTTTTCGATTTTGGCGACGGTAGCCCCTTGCAGGATGGGGCCGATACCCAGGCCCGGCATAGTTACGCGCTTGCCGGCAGCTACACCGTGGGCTTGACCGTTTACGACAATGAGGGCGCCAGCGGCGAGACCAGCCACGCTTTGGTGATTACACCCTACGAGCGTCAAGCCAAATTGGTAGAAGACCGCCGCGACCGCTTGGGCAGTTTCTGTGCCCTATCCTTTGCCGGCAACGGATTGGCCCGGGTGGCCTATCGCAATGCCACCCACCCCAGCATTCGCTTGGCCGCGGAGCTTGCCGATGGCAGCTTTGTCATTGAGCTGGTGGAAGGCTTCGGTCTTGACCTGGGTATGGATGCCGGCTCCCACGTTGATCTGCACGTCGACGCCGCTGGCATCATTCACCTGGCCTATCTGGTGACCGATGCGGAAGGGATCACCAGGCTGCGCTATGCGGTCCGCGATGCCACTTGGACCTTGGTCGATGTCGATCAAGCCAGCGGTGGCTCACCCGGCCGCACGGTGGCTCTGGCCGAGAATCCCGCTTCGGGCGATATCGAAATCCTCTATCGCAGCGCCGACGGTGAAGCCGTCAACCTGGCAGTCTGCCAGAACAACTGCCAACAAGCCGCCAACTGGTTTTCAGAAGAAATCTACCGTGAGACCGGCGGCAGCGGTGCCTACTACGCCTGGGCTGGCGACCTGGTCATTGCCGCCGATGGCAGCGCCTCCGCCAGCTTCTCCCATTCCTACCGCGATGCCTCGGGCAATGAATATGCCGGCTTGCTCTATCGACACCGCAGCGCCGGCCTCTGGCAAGAACCCGAAGTCATCTTGGCCCCCAAAAACGTCTCCTATTACGAACCCGTTCCTTCGCGCCTGACCCTCGATCCCCTGGATCAACCTGCCGTCATCTACTACCAGGGAGTCTCTCATCGTCTCGATGGCAGCTGGCAGCTTTCCCCAGTAGAGCAATCCAATCTGGCCTACTTCGACATCGTCTTCGACACCGCCGCCGACACCGCATACTTACTCAGCCAGCACTCGAGCTACCTGGAACTCATCGCCGAGAATGACCAAAGCTACTGGACCTACCGCGAACTTGGCCCCCAAGACAACGCCTGGCCCGAACTCGCCCTCGACCCCGCCCGCCAAATCCGCGCCTGTTTTGCCCGCGATGGCAATATCTTGCTGTTCTGATATCCGATTTTAGTAGGTGGATTTGAAACTGCGTTTCATGGTAAAAGAGAGGAACGAGGTCATTCTTGGGGGATTGCTAACCTAAGCGGCTAAGTTGGCCAGCCGGAAAGGTCTTTGCCAAATGAAGATCATCACCATTCCTGGGTCAAGTATTCCCACCGCGGCAATCAGGCATTATGGTATTGAAATATCTGCCGGCAAGATGGTTGTTGACGGGATTGAACATGAACTCAAAGACGGGCTCCGGCTTAGTCAAGTGGATAATTGGATCGACAGCGCTAAGAAGTATCCGCAAATCCTGGGTACTTCCGCAGCCGAATTCGTGGATCTCTTTATGGCACTGGCCAAGACCGACCAAGAACTTCTCGTCATTGCTCCGACCAACAAGATTATTCCTACTTACACCGCTGCTCTATCAGCCCAAAAAATACTCCAACAGAATCGATCCTATCAGGAACTTAAGATCAAGATCATTGACTCTGGGGTGACAGACGGCGGACTCGGTTTGATGACAATATTAGCTGCGGAAGCGAGAAATGCCGGTCTCCCATTTGAAGAAATTGCAAAAATGTGCGAAGCGTTGCCCGGCCAGATTCACTCCATTGTCGCTCTGGACAGCCTCGAATACATGGCGAAAGGTGGTCGGGCTAGTTTCCTCAAGACCCGGTTTGTCAGTTGGATGAAAATCAAGCCGTTGGTGGGTTTTGTTGATGGCCGTTTGCAGCCTCTCGCCAAAGTCCGGCGTGAAAAAAACGTGCTAGCAAAAACTTTCGAGATAGTGTTCGAGAGGGTTCCCAAGGGAACCAAGATTTGGGCAGCAGTTACCCACGGCCGAGTTCATGGACGAGCCACATCATTGATCAAGGAACTTGGCAAGCACTATGATATTCATTTTTCCTACCTAGGCGAGGTGGCGCCAGCGATTTACCTCAATAGTGGCCCGGGCACGATTGCTCTTTATTTCTTTCGCGTTGACAAATTGCAGTGGATACCGACTTTACCGAATTATAGCCTATTAGGGCGGTAGAATCTTTGATTAGAAATACTGCCATTCAAGGTTCAGCGCGGTGCCTACCACGGTGCGGCTGTCGAAGAAGTTGGGGATGATTTCTATGGCGATTCGGAAGGAGTGGTTTTCCAGGTTGAGAAAAGAATATCCGGCGCGGGCGGAAAGGGCGAGGCCGAAGTCGG
>JAUVBB010000442.1 GCA_030591445.1 Deltaproteobacteria bacterium
ACCGGCGGCACAGCTACAGCCGGCAGCCGCTTCGACGGTCAAGACCAGATCTTGCTCCAGATCTGAATCGCTTACCACGATCTCAACTACCGTGGATTGGTAACCATCGACCACTGCGCTTAATTGATAGGGTGCGGGGCCAACTTCGCGAAAACGGAAGGTGCCATCGAAGGCGCTAACGGTTTGTCGGTCTTCATCCAGTGAAACCAGGGCTCCGGACAGCGACTGTCTGGTCTTCTCATCACGCACGGTTCCGAAGACCGAGAACATGGGGCTAAGGCAGCGGCCACCGGTGCAGACCTGGCCGGCGGAACAGGCATTGTCGCAAGTACCGCAGTGAGCGGCATCGGTCTGCAAACTCACGCACGCATCGCCACAGGGTTCCTGGCCGGCGGGGCAAGCCATCCGGCACTGGCCTTTTTGGCATAACTGATCCTGGCTACAGACATTGAAGCAAGCACCGCAGTGGGCGTCATTACCAGTCAGGTCGGTTTCACAACCGTCGGCGGGCGATTGGTTGCAATCGCCGTAATCCTGGTCACAGCTACCCATGGTGCATAAGCCCTCGACACAGAGCGCCGTTGCTTGGGCAAAGGCGCAGCTCTGGGAACACGAACCACAGGTCTCGGGCAAGGAGAGATCGGTCTCACAACCGTCGGCCACATCGGAATCGCAGTCATCATAGCCAAGCTCGCAATTGCCCATGGAACAGACGCCTTGGGTGCAAAGAGCTTCCGCTTGGGGATAAGCACAAACATTGGAGCAACTTCCGCAGCGGCCAATGTCACTGGACAAATCGCGCTCGCAACCGTTGCCGTCATTGTCGTCACAATCACCCCAGAGCGGATCACACTGCCCCATGCCACACTGGCCCCCGGTACAGACGCCGGCGGCATGGTCGTAGCTACAAAGCTGATCGCAGTTACCGCAGTGGCTGACACTGGTCTGGATATCGACGCAAGCCCCAGAGCACTCGGTCAAGCCGACATCGCAATCTAACTGGCAAGCGCCCAGATTACATACCTCGCCGTTGCCACAGGCGGTGTCACAGTCACCGCAGAAGGCGGGGTTGCTTTGTAAGTCCGCGCACTGGCCGGCGCAATTGACTTCGCCCGTTGGGCAACACAAAGACTCCACACAATGCTCTGCCGCCCCGCAAGCGTTTCCGCAAGCCCCGCAGTGGTTCTCATCTACCGACACATCAGTACACAGCCCGGCACAGCAAGATTTGGATTCGGTGCAAACAAGCCCACAGTCACCACAGTTGACATCGTCTGCCTGCAAATCCACACACGCATCGGCACAATTGGACTCTGCCGGCAAACAGCAAATGCCCTCGGTACATTCTTTTCCGTCGGTACAGGCGAGTCCACAAGCGCCGCAGTGGGCATCCTCGTTGAGCGGATCAACACAAGTACCCGAGCAACAAAGCATGTCGGCCGCGCAGGGATGATCGCAATTGCCACAGTTGTCGATATCGCTGTCGAGGTCTTTGCAAAGGCCCAGACAATTGGTTTCACCTTGCGGACAACACATGCCTAGCGAACATGCCTCATCAACACCACACGCAAATCCGCAAGCACCGCAGTTGGCGTCATCGCTAAGCAAATCTACACAAGTGTCGGCACAATTATCCAAACCGGTATCGCAACACTTTCCCGCCGAACAACTCTGGTCTAGCGCGCACTCGGTCGCGCAATCACCACAATACATGTCATCGGTTAGTAAGTCGGTCTCGCAACCATCGGCGTCGTTGCCATTGCAATCGCCATAATCGGCCCAACAATCGCCCAGGGTGCAGACACCCGCGACACAAAGCGCATCCGCCTGGTCAAAGCCACAAGCGGTCACGCAATCGCCGCAATGGTCTACATCGGTCAGCAAATCGGTACAGCCGGCAATGTCGTCACAATATTCTTGGCCAAAAGGGCAGCAGTGGCCGGCGGCACAGACCTCGCCGACGCCGCAAGCAAAATCACAGCCCCCACAGTGCTCGGGATTGATGTCGGTATCCACGCAGGCACTATTACAATCGGTCAAAGCACCATCGCAGTTGTCCGCACATACACCAATACTGCACACCTGGGCGGCACAGACCACGGGGCAGGAACCACAATGGTTAGGGTCACTCTGCAGATCGACACAGCTGCCCGTGCAATTGCCAAAACCAAGCGGGCAACACAGCCCGTCCGAACAAAACTCTTCGGCGCCACAGGCCTGGTCACAAGCGCCGCAATGCGCGGAATCGCTAAGCGGATCCACGCAAGTCGCGGCGCAAAGAGCCTCGCCAGTAACACAACCCGGGCCGCGCAATTCGGACACGACCCAGGTCTGGTCCAGGTCCTCGGAGGTCTCGTCATGCCCACTAGCGCCATTGCCACCAGTGGCAAGCTCGGCACCTTCGGTCTCGTCCACTCGAACAATGCTCTGGCCGGCCGAAGCAGGCGCATTGGGGAAAAGCTGGCTACCGGCAGTCGTGTCGGCCAGATAAGGCGAATCAATGGCATCCGCGTCCGGCCCGTCTATGGCCACCCCGGTTTTATCTACCGCCCCTGCGCCAGTGCCCCACAATACATAGTCGATATCCGCCACCAGGTCGGTACTACCGTCCCAGAAAAACAGCATCACCATTTCGTTGTCATTGGTCAGTCCGGCGTCAAAGCCAATGGCCCCAACCCAATTGGCGGCCATATCAGGTGTCAGGTCGTCATAGGGCTGCATCTCGAAATCAGCCGTGAACCCAAAGGCAGTACGAAAGGCCGCGCCATCCATGGCCACGGTAAGCAAACCGCCGGCCGGAATTACCGTGCCGTTAGGAAAGCGAGCAATAAAATCCGAAGAGAGAGAATCGGGCGTCTGAGCCACCACCTGATAGTAATCGACCCGGTCCGACAAGAAGAATCCGGTCAGCCCGACTTCGAAGTCGTTGGGATTGACGATTTCCACGTAATCCTCGTAATCAGGCGTCACCGCTACCTCGTTCAACAAAAGCAAAGGCGTTGGTATCAGAACCCGCATCCGACCAGAGCGGCTGTCAAACTCCAAGACCACATTTTGCCCAGCGGTCACCGAAAACAACCAATTGGGAGGATCAACAGAGTGACCATCGATGCCCCAGCCGGCCGGGCCCAGTTTCGTGCTGCCGGTAAACGAGGGCCACTTGTTCACCACTTTCCATTCTAGATTGGCAGCATCAACCGCGGGCACAAAACGGTAGGTAAACACCCCGTCACCTGCCACCGAATCGCCAGCCAGTCCGTCATCACGCATGGCGGTGAGACTGCTGTCAGGGTTCCAATTGCTTTCGCCAACCAAATACTGAAAAGTACCGACCGCCACCCACTGCCGCGTGCTACCATCGCTATTTTTGGCGGCAGTCCAACTATCACCAAAGTGACGGGCCGGCGCCCAACCTTGGCCAGACAGATCATTGCTATCGTAGGTCACCACCACATCCTGCTCGGTCACGCTGCCCGGAAAGGACAATAGAAATTTAAAGTCGGGATCGTCGGCATTGTAGAGACCCATTTGGTCGTCAACTGATAACCCGTTGGGCAATACCCAGTACTCTTCACTGAAAGCAACGTCCTGGACAGGATTTGTGTAGTGCACGCTCGCCGTGAAAATACCATCGGCGGCAACCACATCAGGCGCCACTCCATCATCAAGCATGGGCAAAGCATCCAGGTCCCCTTCCTCCGCCCAGACGTTGAAATCACCAGTCAGGTGGGGACTTTGGGCATAAACAGGGGATGCCAAAACACAAATACTCAACACTAACGCCGATAGTAGTACTTTCATCACGTCCTCCCTATATTTTTGCGACACGTTCATCTGATATTCTCAAAAACTCGCCCATTCTAGTTGACTTTATGGAGGAGATCCACAGTTCGATGGCCAATCGCGCCCTTGTGCCTTCCAGCCGGTATTGTGGTACCATGATAGGCCAGGGTGGAAGCTGCAACAGCGGGAAGGAGCACAAAAGTATGGCTTATCATCTTCGCAAGCGAAGACAGGCGCCGCGGGCGCCGTTGAATCGGCCGGTGGAGTTGATTGTGGATGGAAAAAAGGCCGTGGGCAAAGGGGTGGAGGTGGGCACCGGCGGTTTGTCGGCTTGGACCGAGACGCCTCACAAAAAGAATGTCATGGTAACAGTGCGCTTCTCTTTGCCGGGGTCGATGCGCCGGATTACGGCCATGGCCCGAGTGGCCTGGAGTAAGGCGCCGGTGGCGGGCAAGAGCACGGGCCGACTAGGGCTTCAGTTTGTAGCCCTCCCGCGCGAGGAGCGCGAAGACATCCGGTCTTTCGTCAACCGGCTGGCCAAGCAATACCGCGATCTGCACATCATGTTGGCCATGAACAAATGGAAAATGGAAAAGCTCAAAGAGTTGACCAAACAGCTAAATCTATCTTCTTATCGGGATGTAAAAGAGTTAAAAAAGAAAGTCACCAAGGCGATGGACGGCTTTAGATCTTGATGCTGCCCTTGCCTTCTTCTTGGCGGTGAAGTTCCCAGGCCAGAATCAAATCAACGCTCTGTTGTTCATCTACTCGGCCGCGACCGCGGCTTTGGCTGCGCTGGTATCCGCGAACAAATTTTTGTACTTCGGGGGCCAGAAAGAACCCGGCCAGGGCGAGTTTGGCGTTGTCTAGATATTCGGTGAATTGAATGGCAAAACCGGAGCGCAGCTGGGATCGGCTACCGGTGTGGCGCTGTTCTCGAATCACGACCCCTTGCAGGCGGACGGGTTCGGCCGAACCCTTCAGCTCAAATTCTACATCTAGTAATGTGCCCATCTTGATGAAAAAATTGCTCTGCAGAAACATGCCCCCGATGCTTACGTCGCGACAATCGAGGTGTGCCTCAAAAACCAGCTGCCGATCCTGAACGGCGGCCAGCCTGACCTTAACCTCGGTGTCCCGGCGGGGAAAAATTCGACGTTCGGCTCCTTCTGCTTTTTTCGTGGCCACGCTGCCTCCTCGACTATGGTTCGCCCAATTCTTCGGCCTTCAGGGAAATCACGATGGTGCCCAGCCGGACTTTGACCACGCCCTTTCTCTCCAACTCCTCCACCACGCCGAGGCGTCCTACCGCCAATCCCTTCAAAACCCTTACTTCATCGCCAGGCTTCACATCGCGAAACTGCCGCTGGGCCTGCTCTTTTTGTTCTTTCAGCACGTCTTTGATGGCGTGAAAATCATTGTCGCGGCGCCAAGAGATAAAAGAATACAGGTCATGCAGGCCGGCAAAAAGAGTCGAAAGGCGCTCGACCAAATCGGGCGAGGCCACCACTGGATCGCCGCGATCGATGATTTCGCCAAAAAAGATAGGGGCGCTGTCGGCGGAAAATCCTTTGAGAACCTCTTCGCAATCGATTTCGCTCACAGACTTGCCTGCTGCGAACTGGTCTCGCTCTTGGCGATAAACGACTGTTTGGGGAAGAGTTTTTAGCTCATCATTCAGATTGTCTCTTTCCCAGTGGCTGCTGCATCGTTCCACTACGTTTTTCCAGTCGACCCAGGCATTGGAATGAAGCCACAAGCCTGCTTCCAGGCCGCCCAAACCGATTCTTACCGCGAGATTGATGTGACGGTGGTGTAAAGCCGGGTCGCTGACATGCTGGGCTATGCTGGCGCCCTTGTCCAGGATCACACCGATCTCTTGCCGTGCCACCTCATTCCGCAGAAAATAGACGCTTTGCGCCCGGACCTTGTGTTGGTTAAATATCGAGGGACGTTCTTCGGTCAGGCCCATTTCCAAATCGGGCAGGGTCTGAAGAATGTCGGGCTCGCAAGCCTTGCCAAGAGAAGTTAGCGATAGCTTGACCTCCAGTCGCTCACGATTGTATGCGTGAGAGGCCCACTTCTCCTGGGCAAAGGCGTCAAAATTCTCTGGCGTGAATCC
>JAUVBB010000128.1 GCA_030591445.1 Deltaproteobacteria bacterium
AACTCGATGATGTCTTCTATTTGGCTAAGATTAAGCAGACGGCAAATGCGGTCGCCCAGAAGGCTTGTCGTCCCCCGGCCATCGACGCTCATGATGGCGGTTCGGATGGCCGCCTCGCCCAGTTGCCCGGCCGAGCCATGATCGCCCGACCAAGGGCCGAGGCCGCCCACTTGCATTTGGCGGCCGTCTGCGCGTCGGCCGATGGTGTTGGCGCCGGTGCCGGCAATGAGCGCGATGCCCACTCCATCGTTGGTGCCGGCTCTAAGCGCGATGATGGTGTCGTTCTCCAGACGAAAATCGTGGTCTGCAAGCAGCGGCTTGACCATGGCCCGAATGGTTTCGAAATCGACGGGCCGATCGGCGCCGGACACGCCCAGGCAAGTGGCGGCAAATTGCTTGCTGGGCAGTTGGGCTTGCCCACAGGCTTGCTCGATGGCGGCACCGATTTGGGTTTGGGCGGCAGCTTGTCCGCAAAGCTGAAAATTGGCCGAGCCGGTCCGGCCCCATCCTAGCACTTGGCCCTCGTGGTCTGCCACCACGGCCAAGGTCTTGGTGCCGCCGGCGTCTACTCCCAGGAAAGATTCCATGACCGTTTTGGGTCCAAAGCCTTCACGCTTTCGCGCGCAGCCAGATGTCCACCGGGGTTTGGATGTCGGCCGGCGGGGTGTAGGGAAGCTGAATCTTGCGGCCCGCTGCCGCCGAGGCATAGCAAGCCATCATGATTTCGAGCACCACTTTGCCGTCTTCACCGTTTTCGCTCGGCTGCTTGCCGGTGCGCATGCACTCGAAGAAGTGGGCGTCTTCTTGCGGGTAGCCGTTGTTCCAAATCCATTCGTAGTCCGGAAAGGACCAACCGCGGGTCTGCTCGGCTTCCTCGCCAAAGCCTTGGCCGGAGTAAACCTGCAGACCCATGCCTTTGCCCAAATCGGCGTGAATGACGCCTTCGGTGCCCAGGATATGGGTATGCGAATCCATCCCACCCAGCAGGGCCCAGGAGGATTCGAGTAGGGCGGTTTGGCCGCCTTCGAATTCCAACAAGATGATGACGTCGTCTTCCATGGGCGTCCGCTCGCCGTGCACCACTGTGTCCATCCAGGCGGTGACCGCGGTGACCCGGGGTTTGCCCAAAAACCAGCGGGCGAACTCGATCGAGTGGCAGCCCATGTCCATCAAGATACCACCACCGGCCTGGGCGACATCCCAAAACCAAGGCGAATAGGGCCCTTCATGTTTTTCGGTTTGGCTGACCCGGTAGACCCGGCCCACCGCACCCTGGTCGGCCATCTCTTTGCTGCGCACAAATTTGGGCACGAAACAAAGTTCTTCCGCGTAGCACAGGAGCACGCCGTTTTGCTGACAAGTGGCCAAGATTTCATCGGCATCAGCCAAACTCAGACAGAGTGGCTTTTCGCAGATGACGTGCTTGCCGGCCCGGGCGGCATCAATGGCAATGCCGGCATGATGGCAATTGGGTACCCCGATGATGATGGCATCGATATCGCCGTCCTGGAGCAGACGGCCATGATCGCTGAAGGTGTCAGGAATGTGATGCGCTTTGGCAAAAGCCTGGCCGCGGGCGGCATCGATGTCGCAGTGAGCCGCTACCTTGGCTTTCGGCAACGAGCCGATGGCTTCACAGTGTACGCCGGCGATAAAACCGGATCCGATCATGCCGACCTTGATTTCCTTCATGAGGGGCTCCCGGGTGACGCTTAGACTAGTTCGCCGGCATGTTTCTGAATTTTGACAATGGCCGCGGCGATGATTTCCATTTCTGTTTTTCCCGCCATAAACAGCGGGTGATGCAACCAAACCGCCTCGTGATACGATGCTTTTTCGCACACCGGGCAGTGAATGTTTTCGGAATCGATCTGGTCGCCGTAACGCTCGCGGATGGCCGGAAAACGATCGGCGGTCACCGGGAACAAGGGGCTCTGATAGATAGGAATGTAGAAGTCGCCCTCGGCGTCAATGCCCTCGGCACTGAGCGCCTCGACGAAACGATCGCGGTGCAGGCCGGCGAAGGCCTCGGGGTCGTAACGGAACAAATACTGGTACAAGGCCGGCTGGGTGACCCGGGGGTCACTTTTCATGGGGCGGATGCCTTCGATTTCGCGCAGCATGGCGCTGAGGGCGTCAGCATTCTCTTGTCGCTGCTTTCGTTCGGGTTCCAGCGCCTGCAGGCGAGTGTGCAGCAAGGCGGCCTGGAATTCGGTGATGCGGTAGTTGCTGGAAAAATAGCTACCCTCGAAATTGTCGTAGCCGGGATCCTTGCGGCCGCAATTGACCAAAGATTGGCAGCGTTCTTCCAGATCCTTGGACTGGGTGAGCACAATGCCGCCTTCACCGGCGGTCATGATTTTGGAGTTCTGAAAAGAAAAGGAGCCCAGATCGCCGATGGAGCCCACACCTTGGCCCTTCCACTTGGCCCCGTGCATATGGGCACAGTCTTCGATAATCACCAGGCCATGTTTCTTGGCCACTGCTCCCAGGGCGTCCATGTCCGCAATGGTGCAGCCCAAGTGAACCGGGATAATAGCCCGGGTGCGCTCGGTGATAGCCGCTTCGACTGCCTGGGCGTCGAGGCAGTAAGTGTCGGGATCTACGTCGGCGAATACCGGTACCGCGTTGACCAGCACGGGGGCCCCGGCGGTCGCAATCCAGGAATAGGGAGTGATGATGACCTCGTCACCGGCTTTGACGCCGGCGGCGCGCAAGGCCACCTCCAGAGTGACCGAACCATTGGCGGCGCAAATGCCATAGGCGGCGTCGTGGGCGGCGGCAAAATCGGCGGCAAAGGCTTTGGCCCGGGTATTGGGCGCGGGATATCCACCCCAATTGCCGGTGTCCAAAACCGCCAGCAGCGCCTGTCGATCGAGTTCGCCGAAAACCGGCCAGCTTGGCCATTTACCGGTAAATGTTTTCTCGCCGCCTTGTATCGCCAATGAAGCCATGATTACCTCCTGTTGTAGTCCCCAAGATGTATCTCGGCCCTCCACCGTTCGTCAAGAGTTCGCGGTGACAAGGAACTGGCGCCCGCGAGAAGAGACGTCTAATATAGGCGTATGTCGTCGAGCGGGAAAGCAAAGGCCCATCCTCCAGACCGGCCGATACAACTGCTGGAACAGGTGGTGGCGGGGGATGCCGAGGCCTGGGGCCGGCTGGTGACCGACTATTGTGGTTTCTTGTATGCCCTGGCCTGGCGCTATGCGCGCGGTGATGCCGATGTGGCCTCCGAGTTGGTGTTGGTGACGCTGGAGGGATTGAGCCGGCCGGGGGCGGATGGCCGTTCGTTCTATCGGTTGCGCCGCTATCTCGATTCCCTGGCGCAATTCGGCGGCCGCAGCAAGTTTGTCACTTGGTTGGCGATGGTGGCCCGCAACCTGATGCGGGATTGGTTTCGCGAACACCAGGGACGGAAAATCCTGCCCAAAGAGATCGAAGGATTGGACCCCATCGGCCAGGAGGTATTCAAACTGCTTTTTTGGCAGGGGATGACTGAGACCGAAGCCTATCAAACCATGAAAGGCGCACGACCCGGTCTTGACTGGCAGGAGTTCCAGGTCAAAGTGGAAGTGGTGGCCGCCCATCTCAGCGAGCAGAACCTGCAGTCTATCTATCGTGATTTACTCAGGCGTGCCCCGGCGGTAGAGCTGCGCGGGCCAGGGACATCGCTCCAGCCCCGTTCTCTGGATGTAGCCGATCTCCGCCCCCGGGGCCGTCCAGATCAGCTTTTCGAATTGGCTGAAGATCGAGAATTGGCCCGCAGCGTAGGCCGGGTCCTGGCGGCCACGGTCGACAAATTGCCGGTAACTACCCGCACGGTGTTGTTGATGCACATGGTGCAAGGCCTGTCGGGAGACGAGATCGGTCGAGCCATGGGTTTTCGCTCTCGGCAACGCGTTTATGATGAATTGGCCAAAGCCAGACGCCGCATTGGCCGCGATCTCCTAAGTGCTGGGCTCGATGCCGAAAAAGTCGCGCGGGCAGAGGGATTTCTGGATGATATTCTAAAAAAACCCCCGCCGGCCTCCAGATCTCAGCAGAGATTCCGTCGTGAGTAGGAAGTTGTGGTTACGGGAGGTGATAAAATGATTTGTCCTTCAGTGGAAGAAATGGCGGCGCTCTACGATGGCTGTCTACCCAAGTCTCTGGCCCTGCCCTTGCGGCAGCATTTGGCGCAGTGTGAACGATGTGCCAATGATTTTCAGGCATTGCATCGGGTACGGGAACAAATGCAAGAGTCTGTTCCGGTGCCCAAGGCTCTCTTGCAAAAAAGTGTATCGCTGCCGATGGCGGTAGGATCAAGGCGGAAGGATGTTGCCCCTCTCCGTTTTTCGGCGCCGGCTAGTTCTACCCCCAAACACCTTCGATAATCTGGCATCCTCGGCCGGTCTTACCGGCGTTTCCTTGTGAAAAAAATGCAAGATTCCTCCAGATCCGCGGCTGGGATCCGTCTTGATTAAGTATACTTTTGGAGGGCTTAGTGGTCATAGGTAACGAAAAAGGAGTGAAGTACCTACCCGGACGTGTTCTGCGTTTAGGGGGCCGGATTTTTGCTCGTCTCTTCGCTCTTTGGTTGTTTATCCATCTGACTGGCCCGGTGATTACCGATGCCCGGGTGCGTGCCTCGGAAGCCGGCGCGGAAGCAGCCTTGCCCGCTGAATCGCCCAGGCTGAACATTTTGTCGCCGGCGCGTATTGTTCCGACTGCCCGGGGCGAGGTCCTGACCGTTGTGCGTAAGCGAGTGGAGCGCGCCGGCAGCTTGACCATGGTGACCGGATTTGATTGCCAGCACACGCCGCGGGCCTGTGACCAGGTTTGGACCGGGCGCTACCAAGAAGCAGTGGCTTTGTTCCGGGGCCGAATTGATGCGGGAGAAGACGGGCCCTGGCTGCGCTGTGGTTTGGCCAATTCCTTGCTGCTGGCCGGCGACTTACCGGGAGCGACCCGGGCTTACCACTGGGCCGAGGCCGGTTTTCCCGGTCACCCCGACGTTCGTAATGGTCTGGGAAATGTATTTGTCGAGTTGCACAAGATTTCCGAGGCCGGGGCGCAATTTCGTCTGCTGGCCAAGGTTCCGGGATATGCGGCCGTGGCCTTCAACAACCTCGGCAACGCGTTACGAGTGGCCGATCGGGCCAGTTTGGCGTTGGCGGCATATCGGCAGGCCGCCGAGTATGATCCACGGCAGGTCGCCCCCGCTTTCAACCGGGCCGCTACCCAGATGAACTTACAGCGCTTTGATGAAGCCGGTCGTTCTTTTCGGGTGGCGGCGGCCCTGTCGAGCCGATTTACCGACACCTATTTGTTTGAAGGCTTGGCCCACTTGCGGGCCGGCAAGCCGGTGTCGGCGGCAGTGGCTTTGTTTCGGGCTCGCGACCTTGGCCTCGACAGCCACATCATGTACTTGGCTCTGGGGGTTGCCTGTCAGGAAGCCGGCCTTGATCAAGAGGCGATCGAGCACCTGGAGCGAGCCCGCTCCTTGAATCCGCATGATGCCGATGTCTACAATTTGCTTTCGGTGAGTCTGGTCAGAAACGGTGAATTGGCCCGCGCCGCCGAAATTCTGGAACGCGGTTTTGTCTATGGCAGCCAAGATGCCAATGCGCATTTCTTTATCGGTCTGAAGCTCTTCCTCTGCGAAAAACCAGTGGAAGCGGCCCGGCATTTTATCCGCTCCGCGGCTATGGGTCGACGCGAGGCGGATACCTATTTCGCCTTGGGTCAATCCTTGTTGCAAGCTGGGGAAGTCAAGTCGGCCATCCATGCGCTTGAGACGGCCGCTCGCATCACCCCGCAGGCCCCCGAGGTTCATTTTGCCCTGGGGGTGGCCTTGGTATACGAAGGCCAGATCGACAAAGCGGTCCAGGAACTTGAAACTTCGTCAGCCCTGGATCCGGAAGACTCGGATACTCTGCTGGTGCTCATGGATTTGCTGCGTAAGAAAGGTGACTTCAAGGCTTGTGCCCGTACCGGTCGGGCGGTAGTGAGCGGCAATCCTGACCTGGTGGCTGCGCGCTTTGATACCGCCTTGTGCCATGCCCTGGCCAAAGACATGGACCGGGCCGCCGAGGCCATGGAAGATGCCTTGGATCACGATATCGAAGGGGTCAAGGTTCTGCAAATATGGAAACAACTGACGAAGATGAACGATAGTGAGAATGCCGAGCCTGGTCCTTATCTCTTATTGGGTATGATTCACGAACGGAGGGGAAACTGGAGTCAGGCGGTACGTGCCTTCGAGAAGTTCATCCGCCTTGCCCCCTCGCAGCCTTGGACCCAGAAGGCGGTAGAGAAGATCCATCAGCTGATTCCTCGGGAGCTAACCACTTGTCCAACCTGTCGCGCTGCTCCTTGAATTTCAACAAATCGTTACCAACCAGCTTCTGATGTTCGATCTCGTTCACTAAGAACGGATCCAGGAGCTTGCCGCTTGGGGAATGTAACTCGTAGTGTAAGTGGGCGGCGGTGGATCGGCCGGTGTTGCCGGCATGGGCGACCACGGTGCCGGGCTCGACGATGGTGCCGGGTTGGGCCACATCGAGGATCTTGTCCAGGTGCAAGAAAAATGCGTGGATACCGGAGTCGAGGTAGAGCAACTCCAAACAGTTGCCGTTATTTCGGGTGGACCAATTGCGGCGCAGGACCCGAGAGCGAAAAGGCGCGAACACCGGCGTACCCACGGCGGTCTTGAAATCCACGCCTTTGTGACGCCGACCGGCCAGGTTCATTCTTTCGGTTATTTGTTCGTATCGCCCTAATGGCTGCTGCCGCAGCCTCGCTTCTACTTCCCGGCCGGACCGGTCATAAAAACGGGTATAGACGGCCCCGTCGGCCTTGAAGGAATAGGCATAGAACTTCTTGCCCAGTTTGCGGCTCTGGTAACAGACGCCCATCAGTAAAAAATCTTCGGGCAGGTCGGCTGGCTGGTACATGGTCCAAAGGCGGTCATCGCGCAGCACATCGCGCCTTGGGTTGAGCCACCATACCATCAAGCGACCCAGGTGGGCGTTGAGCACATCTGCCTCGCGGCCATCGATTTCTTTGCTTAAGGAGGCGGAAAGAGAGCCTCTGATCTTGATGTCCAGCCTGCGGAAACCATCGGGCACGGCGGGCACGGTCGAGGTAGCTGCCGGCATCGGATGGACCGGTGCTGGGCTGGGTATGGCGTAGGGCTGTGCGCCGGGCATAGCTCCGGGCTGCGCAAATGGCGTGGCCGCCGGTACCGGCGGATGAGTGTAGGCCCAATAATAACCGCCGGCTCCGCCGAGGATCAGGCCGATGAACAGGAACAAAAATTTGCCGCTGCCACCGCGCGCATGTCGACTGCCTAGATGAGAGATCGGTCGAAGAACGGACAAAGAGACCTCGGCTTAGTTGTCGCGGGCGAGGGCCACTTGGCCGCGACCGGCTTGCTGGGCCTGGGCCAGCGCATCTTCGGCATGGGCGAGGATCTTGCCGCCGTCGATTTTATCGGTTGCCCGCACATGGATGCCGGCGCTGACAGTGATTTCGCCCACCGGCAAGCCGCCAATGCTTTGCTGACTTACGTAATCGCGAAATTTTTCTGCTATCAACATTGACTCTTGCTCGGTTGCGCCCCCGGTCAACAGCACCATGAATTGTTGGCCGGCAAAGCGGCAAATCAGATCTTCGTTGCGCAGCCGATCTTTCAGGAACGAGGCGATGTCCTTCAATACCAGATCGCCGCATTTGTGTCCGTGCGCTTGGTTGCAGGCCTTGAATTCGTCGATATCGAACAAGAGCGAGGACAAAGGCCGGCCAGCGCGCTTGGCGCGCGAAGTCTCTTGCTCTAAACGCTGCTCAAAATGTTGCCGATTGAAAACGCCGGTTAGGCCATCGAGCGCCTCCATGTCCTTGAGCTTGCGGTGGAGGCCGGCCTGGGCCAAGGCGATGGCCGCCAGGTTGCCCAAGGTTTCTAGCTCGGCAAGTTCTTCTTCTTGGATGTCGCGTTGGCTGTGCAGATTGTCAACCAGCAGCACCCCCGCCAAGAGTTCGTTGACCACCAGCGGAACGCAAGCGATTTTGGAAAAGTGCACTACGTCAAGGCCTGAGGCCGACGGGGGCTGAAAAATGGCGCGCATCTTATTGGCCCGGAAAGGCTTTCTTGCGTTGGCGCACTGGGCGATCAGCATTTGGACCGGAAGGTCTTCGGTTTGATCCGAGGCGATGGGTGGGGCAGAGGCAGAAAGTGGCATGCCAAAACCGGTCAAACTTTTTGCCAGTTCCTGGGTTCGCGGATCGGAATTGGCGTTGGCATGGGCGTCGAGCAAGGAAGAAAGGTCAAGCTCGCGACCTTCTGTCTTGCCGGCGTCTTTTCCTGGCGCCACCACCACCGAAGTGCGTAACTCGCGGCCTTCTTCATCGGCCAGGAAAAGGAAGGCCCGATTGTAGCTAGACTCGCCGTCACCGACAACACCGGCCAGGATCACATAAAGGATCTGGTCGAGATTCAGGTCGCCGAGCATGGCCCTGCTTATGATATGTTGGAGATGTAACTGCCTTGGACACCGGTTTGTTTCAGCTGCGGTCATGGCCTCACCTGTTTCGTTGGCAATACAAAATCAGGGGGAAACGTATCTTTTCGAAAGCTGATTGTCCACAAATATCAGGCCATTGTCAACGTTGCAAGGTGGCCGCCAATCGCTGCGGCCGTAAAAACAAGTTCAGCGCTGACGCAATGTCTACACAAACCACGTCGGCCGAAGCGATGGCCGGCCCGCTGACGCCCTCTTGGCCAATGACCGCAATGCCCAGGGCGGCTTCCTTGATCATGAGCGCATCCGCGTTGCCGTTGCCTATGGCCGCCACGCTCATGGGTCCCAAGCGGCGGACAAACTCCGCTTTTTCCTGGGCCCGGTTCGGTTCTTTCAAGATCTTAAGCGCCATTTCGTAGCGCCGGGTCTCTTGGGCGGCAGTGCCGTGGAAATCCGCCGTACATAGGTGGATGCGCAGCTGGATGGATAACTTGGCCAAGGCTTCGTCGACGCTGCCGAGCATGTGGCCATCCAAAGCCACGGTGCCGTTGAAGTCGAGCACCAGGTGTTCGATGTTGCGAATGCCCCAGCCCGGAGAATCAATGCGGATCATGCTCACCCCCGAATGTTCAGAAGGACGATGCCGAATAGTAGCCCGCTTGCCCCAGAGAGGCAAGCGGACTGACTTAGAATTGTTGGGTACGGGAAAAAGAGGAGGGGACGGTCAACGGATCCGCAGTTGCCAGTTATCCAAGCTGCCCAGATCGTATCTGGCCAAGTCGATGACCTTGAGTGACCAGGTGCCGGCGGCGGATTGGCCCATGCAGATCGAAGCCGGGTAAGTGGTGTGGATGTCATTGGCGCTGCCGCCGGTTCGATTGTGCAAATAGACACTGGAGCCGCCGGGGCAAGTCAATATCACGCGCAAGTCACCAATATAGGTGTGGCTGATGTCGAGGTCGACTTCGATTTCGGAGACAGGGAAGTTTGCGCCCACAGAAATGCTGCTGGTAATACCAGTGCTGTTGTAATCGGGGATGGACTTGGGCGTATCGGTAGCGGCCTGATCAAATAGCCACTCGGAGGACACCGGTTGCACGGTCACAGTGGTCTGATCGGCGTTGCTTTGCAATTGGCCGTCGCTGACCACCAGCTGGAAAATGAATTGAGTCGGCGCAGTTACCGACGGTGCCGTGAAACTGGCTTGGGCCGAACTGGCGCCGCTGAGAGTGACTTGTGAGCCGACAACCTGGGTCCAAGTATAGCTCAGCGCGTCGCCGTCAGGGTCAAAACTGCCACTGCCGTCCAGAGTCACGGTGGTACCGGCAGGCAGCGTTTGATCGGCACCGGCTTGTGCCACCGGAGCCTGGTTGGTGCTAGGGCCGGCCAGCTTGACCCGTAGGGTCCAGGAATTGAGCGTGCCCCGGTCGTTGTAGGCATCGCGATCGTCAACCCGCAAGGTCCAGGTGCCGGCGGCCGACATGCTGTTACAGGCGCTGACCGCGTAGGTCTCGCGGATGTCCCGGTCCGAGCCGCCGGTCTAGGAGCGCAGAGTGGTCGATGTGGATCCGTTCGGACACTCGAGCCGGATACGCACCGCGCCGACCCAAGGATGGCTGATGTCGACTTCGACCTCGACCTCGTCGATGACGCCCGCCTGGTTGACCTGGATGGGGCTGGTGATGCCGGTGGCATAGGAGTCGGGGATGGCGATCGAAGTGTCATTGGTGATGTCGATGTTGCCGCCGCTGGAGGGGGTGACCGTGATGGTAACCGAGTCAGGTTGAGAGTCGAGTGCGCCGTCGGTGACGGTCAACTCGAATACCAAGTTTTCGGTGTCGGTGACCGCGGGGGCGATGAAGCTCGGCTGCGCGCTGGTATCGTCAGAGAGGGCAACGAGCGGGCCGGCTACCTGGACCCACTGGTAGACCAAGGCATCGCCGTCGGGATCATAGGAAGCCGAGCCGTCTAAGCTAACGGTGTCGCCGGGCAAGACTGCTTGATCGTCGCCGGCGCGGGCATAAGGCACGCGGTTGCCCTGGGCTTCGGGAGCCGGCACTTCCTTGGTGACACAGTGAATCGCACCGCCATAGCGGATGGCGTCATCGGAATTGACGATGGCCACCGTATAACCCGGCAGTGCTTGCTCGTAGACGGCGCGGGCCTGATCGTCATTGCCGCTTTGATAGCCGGGCACCAGTACCGACTGGTTGACGATAAGTGAGTTGGTGTAGGTATACCAGGCACCGTCGTACCAGCCTGGGACCCGATAAACCTGATAGGTCTGTCCGGTTGCGCAGGGCAGGTTCTCGAAATAATCGGCTATGGCTTCGAGCTTGCTGTAAAAGGGCTCCTGGTTGTATTCGGCCACCATGACTTTGCAGGGCGCTAGCGGTTTCATATACATGTCGATGTGGCCGGTGCCGTCGGCGGGCTGGCCATAGGAATCCTTGGCGATGGGAAAGGCGTGAATGGTGTGGACGCCGTAGTAAGATTTCAGGGTATTGTCTACCGTGGTGGTGCTCAGGTTGTCGTTCCATTCGTAGGTGGCCGTGGACATGAAAAGATTGCCGTTGCCATCGCTGGCGAAATTGCCGCCGTCGAGAATGAGGTTGGTGGTGTAGCATTGGGCGCCGATGTCGGCGGCAATCTTGCAAGGCACGGCGTCGTCGTTGGTGCGCGAGTAATAGCCAGTATAGGCGGTATCGACGATACCCAACTCCAGGGTGCTTTCGTGGATGCCGTAAGGGCCGTAATCGCGGGCCCAAACCGTATCATAGGCATAAGGCAGGCGGCGATAGAGCTCGGCCGGTACCCCGGGAATACTGCTGGGGCCGCCAATCAACCAAACCTCGGCGCCGGCATCGGCGACGTGTTGGGACAGCTCGCTTACCATGGTGCGAAAGGCGGTATAGGTCATCACCACCGCCCGGGCCGGCTCATACTCGGCCGGCGAGCGCATGCCTGACACCGGCGGCGGCACCGTTGCTTCCAGCGACAGGCGCTGAACGCCCAGGGTTGCGTTCTGCTCTTCCTCGGTCAGCCACTTGGGTAAAATGTTTAATCTCTCGGGGCGGGAGTTGTCGAACATTTCCTGCTCGATGCTGCCTTCGCCGCAGGCCGGAGCCAGGAAAGAAATCAACATCATCGGCGCCAGTAAACGGATCCATCGTTTCATCACGTTCATGGGATCACCTTTCTCAATGAATAGGAGAAACATATAGTTAACATCAGGTTCATAAAATCCATTCTCTCATCTCATTGGCGTCCTTCCCCAGAACGCCAAACTGCCAAATCACTCAAGGTATAATATGTAAACCAGAAAAAGGCAAGCGGAAAGCCAGGGGAAGGGGGATCCTAAGGCAGGACCACATCATCGCCACAACCGTAGTGGCCGTAGCGAATTCGATAGGAATCGCTCCAAGGCTCTGAATAGGCTATGAAATATTCACCATCGTAGGCCTGGACCGAGCCGGTGGAGCCAGAGTTACTGGTGAGAAAGATGGGGCTTTGAAGTTGGCCATCGGCGCTGACGGTGCCAAAACGTAGCGCATAGGTGCTCGACAGAGGCTGAGGTGCCCCGGCCGGCGGACTTTCGTAGGTCATGTAAATCAGACCCAACTCCTGTCGCTTGCCGTTCCAGGAAAGCGCGACTTTGCCGCTGACGGCTTTCTCGCTTAGGACCTGACTGCTTATCACTTGGTTGCCATCGGCCGCAATGCGCGCCCATTGTAATTGACCCAGATGGTTGACCCACACGGTGACAAAATCACTTCCAGTCCAGACCAAGCTCGGCCGGGTCTGGCAACCGTCTCCGCACATGGCCGGACCAACTTCCAAGTCGGGATGGGTGGAGCCGCCGGTCTCGGCTCGAAACCACAAATGTCCGTAAGGTTCACCAGCGGAATAATCCTCTTTCAAAAAAGCTACCCCGTAGAGCTGGCCGTTGCTCACCACGGCAGAAGATTCGTAACCGGCTTCTCCTGTGCCCAGGAGCTCGCCGGTGGTCGAGACCCGGGCCAGTTCTCGGCCTAGGGACACCACCCACTCGTTATTGCCCCAAGTACTGAAAGGAAGGCCGCCGCCGGCATTGTCACCCAGCGGGGTGCTACCCAGCAGGGTTCCGTGCAGGTCGAATCGCCACAATTCGTTTTTTCGGTTGTTTCCGTACTGCGCGCAGGCGAATTGGTTGCCGCTAAAGGCGACCGATCGGGGTGAGCCTGAGGCGTTGCCCAGCAATTGGATGTTGCTATAGCTACTGCCGTCGGCGTTCATCATGCGTACCAAGACATCGCGCGTGTAATCCGGGTCCGGGCGATACTCGGTCCAGACCACCGCGAAGGGACCGGTGCCGGCGATGGCCACAAATCTCATGGCATTGCCCAGGCCATCGTCCACGGTGGCGCTATCCAGCAGGCTTAGCTCGGTGCAAGCAGTGGCGTCGGTTTTGCACCGGCCGTTTTCACAGCCAAAGGTGCAGCTGACTTCTTGGCTGGTGTACTGACACAGGCCGCTTACACAGACTCCGCTGCCGTTGTGGATGGTCAGGGTGTCGCTGTCGAAGCAGGTGCTTACCGGCGCTTGATTGCAGACCAGCGGATTGCCGTGGCAGCTGCCGCTAAGACAGGTGTCGCCCACCGTGCAGGGATCGTTATCACTACAAACGGCGCCGTCGAGGGCTTGGTATTGGCACACCCCGTCGACGCAAACCCCGTAAGGAAAGGTACACTCGCTAGGCGGCTGGTCGCAGCTGATTCCGTGGCAGGGGTCGCCGACGCAGAAGCCGTCTTGGCAACCAAAAGCACAGGTGACGGATTGGGTGGGATAGTCACAGCTGCCCCCGGCGCAGCTGCCGTTGGCACTGTAGGCGAGCAAGGTGTTTTGATCTTGGCAGCTGTTGTCGGGCGGCTGATTGCACACGGTGGGGGTACTCAGACAAAGACCGTCTTGGCAGAAGTCGTTGGTGCTACAGCTGTTGCCGTCGTCGCAGGCGGCACCGTTGGCGGCCGGATAGTTGCAGACGCCTTCGAAACACGAGCCGGTGGCCAGATAGCATTGGTTGGGGGGCTGATTACAAACCACGTCGGCACAGGGGCCGTTGATGCATAGACCGTCTTTACAGCCGTGGGTGCAATCGACCGGCAGGGTCTGGTATACGCATGATCCGCTCTGGCAGTTTCCTATCGCGTTGTAGGAAGTCATGGTCTGGGCGTCGAGACACTCATTGGCCGGCGGCTGGTCGCATCGTTTGGGCAGACCGGCGCAGACCCCGTTTTGGCAGAGGTCGCCCTCGCTGCAGTCGTCGGCATCGTCGCAGTCTTCTCCATTGGCGAAGGCGTAATTGCACACCCCGGCCGAGCAGCTGCCCTGGGGCGCATAGCAGGGGCCCGGTGGGCTGAAACATTCCACCCCGGCGCAAGGGTTGCCGTCGCAGACGCCGTCTTTACAGCCTTGGCTGCAACTTACCTCTTCGGATTCATAGGCACACTCGCCGGCTTGGCAAAGACCCAATGAGCGGTAACTGCGCATGGTGTTGTCGTCCAAGCAGCTGTTGGCCGGCGGCTGGTCGCAGAGCATGGGTGTGCCCACACAGGCGCTTTGTTGGCAGATGTCGCCTGCCGTGCAGGCATTTTGGTCATCGCAGCTGCTACCATCGTCAAAGCTTTGGTAGTCACATCGACCATTGGCGGAGTTGCAGCTGCCCGGCGTATGGAAGCAAGGACTGGGCGGGTTGTCGCAAAATTGACCCGCGCAAAGATCGCCCTGACAGAAGCCGTCCTGACAGCCTTGGTTACAGGTCAAATCGTCGAAGAGGTATTGGCAGTAGCCTGCTATGCATTCGCCCTGGCCGTGATAGGCGCGCAGGGTACTGCTGTCGAGGCAGGCCCCGGCCGGCGGCTGGTTGCAGATTTTGCCCGAGCAAGGGTCGGTGCAACCGGCAATGGCCAGGCAACTGCCATCGGCACATTGCTGACAGGGACCACAGTCAGCGTTGGTGGCACAGGGAGTTTCCGGCTGGCCGCAGCCGGCTCCGATCCAAAGTGGTAGTATCCACAAACATATTTGCCATTGATTTCCCTTCGCCATCATTACCTCCTCCTCCGCTGGGCCTAACTCTATTTTGCCCTTTCTGGGTGAAAATTGAAAACGCTGTAGGGTAGAGCAATGACCCTTGGAAAAGGAAACCTGATTGCTAAAACGAAAATCCAATCTGTAAGGCGGGCTCGAAGCCGAAGTAGGTTTGTTGATCTTCGGCGGCCAAGCCCTGCGCCATGCGGGCCCCCAAGGCCAGACGCGCGTGCAGGATAAATACCGACGATAAAGGCAAGCGCAAGCCAGCTCCGGCACCCAGCCAGAGGCCAATCGGGCGGCGGGTTTTTTGGCTGGAGTATTTCAAGTCAAAAACGGCCAGCGATGCCAGGGCTTCAAGATCCAGGCGCATGGAGAGCCAATCGAAGCCGAACCCGGCGCTCAGGCCCAGGTCGAACTGGTTAATTCGGACGCTCCAGGTGGAAAAACGGCGGATGTCACTGCCATAAGCTAAGTGCAAGGACCCGGTGAGAAAGCCATGGGTAAGCCGGGTGTGGATAAGCGCCAGGTGGGGCAAGCTCAGCAGGCTGCTGTCAGCCAGCGAAAAACGATAATCGGCGCCGTAGCTCAACTCGGTTCGTCGCGCTTGGCGGGTAATGCTTAGGCTCGGTAAGCTGCCCTTGGAGCGAATGGGAAGCTCGGCAAAGCCCGGCCCCAAATGCTCAATAGCGGCATGGTGGGGGCGGACGCGGATGCGCACCCCCTCTTGGACCTGAAAGTGCTGGGCTAAAAAACGGTCGGGCTCCTTTCCCTTGATTCGCACCAGGGCCAGCTTACCGTGATAGATGGGCACGGTAAGCGCTTGGCCTCGGGGTTTGACCACCTGCTCGACCAGTGCTCCGTGTTCATAGCGCAGTAAAAAAGTGCCTTCGCAGCCGGCGTCGAATTCCAGCCGGGCCGTTCGTTGCCGGGGGAAGCTGAAATACAGCGGACCACGGGCCTTGAGCTTGCGTACCATCTTCTCTGGGGTTTGGTCGCGGCCAAAGCGCGCAGCATGTTCCAAGGTGTGGCGCCGGGCGTATTCCCACATCGATTCCAGGGTGATGCCTACGCTATCATGGGGCGCGCGGGTGAAGGCCTCGATGAAAAAGTGGGTAAACAATCCGCCCAAGCGCTCGTCCTCATAGGACAACTCCTTGGGTTGCGAGGAGGCGAACCACAGCGTGCCTTCAGAGTTGAGCAATTCTGCCGGTAGCTCGGTAATGGGATTGAATCCCGGGGTGCTGAC
>JAUVBB010000204.1 GCA_030591445.1 Deltaproteobacteria bacterium
CAAGCCACGCTCAGACACCGTAACCTCGACCTCCTGGGTAAACGAACCCTCTTCGAAGCTGAGTGCAAAGCCCTCCGGATGCTCGACCATGCCGCCGGCGCTGCCGATGGATTCTGAAACGCTTTGATAGTCGTCGTGGGTGCAACTTAGTCCGAGCACGCCAACAAAAAACAGGCAAATGAGAAGGTACTTTCGACCGTTGGTTTTCATTTCGCCAACATATAGGCAAAGTTTCCCGCTGGCAACAGTCTGAGCAAAATCAGGATGTGGCTAGATGACCGGTGGGTTTGAATAAAGGCACCATAAGTGCTAGTAATACCACATAAGATATCATCAGGTGGGGATTGCTGTTTCATCTACCCAAAGGAGGAATTCAATGAGGTTACTTTCAATCTTTGCGCTCGGCCTGCTGTTTATGGCTGGCTGCGGTGATTCCGGCACCCCGCCCTGTACCGACAAGAGCGACTGTGAAATCGACGAGTACTGCGGTCCTTCGGAAGCCTGTATCCCAACCCTGGCTGACGGCGGTGCCTGTACCGACTCCCTAGGGGGAGATGACTGCCAAAGTGGGCATTGTCAAAATGACTTTTGCTGCGCTACTGGCGACTGCTGTGCGGAATCTAGCGACTGTACCTCATTCGACATCGCGGCCAGCTGCAGCGGGCCTGCCACCTGTACCGGCACCCGTACCGACTTCAGCTGTAGTGCCAGCAAGGAATGCGTCGGTGCGGAAGTAGACGATGACAGTGCTTGTGTGGGGCAGGTCGCTGATGACTGCGGGTTCTTTTTGGCCGCCACTTGCTCCGATGAAGTCGACCAAGCGACGCCGGTCTGCGATACATCCTGTGCAACAATCGGCGCGGCCGATCACGATAAATGCGATAGCGGCTATTTTTGCCTTGAAGATGGCGGTGACTTCAGCTGCCAAGCGCCGCCAGGCGCAGGAGAGTGTTGCATGGATCCAGCGGCCTGTCCGGGCGTTGGCTGCGCAGACGGTCTTAGCTGTGGCGATGCCCAAACCCCCGCGGTCTCGGTCTGTTGCGTCACCGGCAACACCTGCTGTACGCAAGACGCCGATTGCCAGGGTGATGCGGCCCCTTACACCTGCGACCCAATCTTGTTCCAGTGCAAAACGGATTGTACCGCCACCACCGATTGCCAAACTGGTTTCTTTTGCCAAGTTGGAGAGTGCGTCGAGAATATCGCCGCCGGTGAGGAATGCGATTCGGTTACCGATGTGTGCCAAACCGGCCTGCACTGTGGTGCCATCGCGGGCGCGGATGTGTCCATCTGCTGTACAGAAGGCGAGACCTGTTGTCGCCTTGGCCAGCACACCGAGTGCGGCTTCTGCGAGCAGTGCGGCGTCGACAATACCTGCGTTTTTCAGGCAGACATAGATTACAAGGACGATTGCAACAACTTCGACTGTGCCCTGCTGGTCAAGGGATGGAACGGGGCTGCCTGCGAACGGTATAACACAAATGAATCAAGCGCCGGTAAGTGCAATGGCGCCGGCGCCTGCTACACCCCGTCGGAATCCTGCTCGGGGGCGGCCACGCTAGCCTCCTGCCTGAGCGCCGGCTGCAACCAGACCGACAAGTGCATCGCGGGCACCGTTACCGGTGACAACGACACCGTAGCCGAAATCTGTTACGAAACCGGTATTCACTGCCCCGGCGACGACACCTGTCACCCGGGCGGAATCTGCGGTTTCGAAAACGGCACGCCGTGCGGTTACAGCGGCGAGTGGTATTCCGTGACCCCAAGCGGGCTAGAGGACACCCTGACCTGGTACCATTGGGTCGCCTCCTGGATCGATTGGGTGGCCCCGGCGCGGACCTTGGCATTCACCACCAACGTGAACAGTTGCAGCACCACCAACGGAATTCCCGACAATGGCTCCTTACAATGCGACCATGCCTGGGTCGAGATGCTGCCCGGCAAGAGCTGCCCCGTTAAGTCGCAAAACAAAGAAGACGCCGCCGGTATGACCACGGTCCCTTATGTGACTGGCTATGATGGCACCGTGATGGACCACAACTGCCTCAACCCTTGTGGTTTGCCAAAATGTACTGCCCCCTGGCCCAACGGCTTCGATTGTTTTGGTGACGACCTGCGAGATGAGACCAACTGCATGCAAGACATGATCACTCTGCGCACCAAATGGGACGCGGCCAGCAGCACCCAGTACTGCGTTTGGGTAACCCAGTAGGCCGAGACAATACCGCTCAATTTTGCTTTGGATCGGACAGCAGTTCGGCCAAGGTCTCTGCCAGGGTATCGTATCGATATGGCTTCTGGATGAATCCGGCCAGACCCTTGCCGGCAAAGTGGCTGGTGGCGTCTTGCTGATTGTAGCCACTGGAGAGGATGACTTTGAGGTCGGAACGGATGCGCCTCATTTCGCGGAAGGCTTCGACGCCGTCCATCTTGGGCATGGTTAAATCGAGCAAGATGACCGAGATCTGGTCGGCCTTTTTTTGGACCATTTGCACCGCGACGTCTCCGTCTTCAGCGGTCCAGACGGTATAGCCCATTCGTTCCAGCATGCGCCGACCGATGGCGCGCACGGTCTCCTCGTCGTCTACCAGCAAAACGACGCCCTGCCCATGAAAAGTGCTATCAGGTTTGCGCAAGTCAACGAAGTTGGTTGCGGTCTCGTCGCTTGCCGGCAGCAGTACCTTGAAGGAACTGCCGCGCTTGGGTTCTGAGTAGACCTTGATTGCGCCGCCGTGTCCGCGCACAATGCCCAGCACGGCGGCCAGCCCAAGGCCGCGGCCGGTGAACTTTGTCGAAAAGAATGGATCGAAGATCTTTTCTTGGGCCTGTTCGTCCATGCCGCAGCCGGTATCCGAAACTTCAAGGTATACGTAGTAGCCCTCGGGCAATTGATCGAGCAGATAGTTTTCACTGATATATTTCTCATCGGCGTGGACAAAACCGGTGTGCAAGGTGACGATGCCGCTTCTGTCTTGGCAAGCCTCGGCGGCATTGGTGAGTAGGTTCATGATAACCTGACGGACTTGGCTGGCATCGGCTTCGATAGCCGGCAGATCCTGGGCCAGATCGTATTTGATGACCACTTTCTTGGGGATGGACACTTCCAACAGATGCGTGATCTCTTCCACCATTTTCGAAATGTTGATGTGCTCGACCACGAATTTTCCCCGGCCCGAGTAGGCGAGCATCTGCTTGGTCAATTCGGCCAGACGCAAAGCCGAGGTCTGAATGTCGGTGATGCAGGGCAAGGCCGGTGACTCGGGCGCCAGATCCAAGAGGGCCATTTCGGCGTTGCCCAATACCCCCATCAGCAGATTGTTGAAATCGTGGGCGATGCCCCCTGCCAGCACGCCAAGGCTTTCTAACTTCTGTGCCTGTTGCAATTTCTTTTCAAGATTGCGCCGCTGGGTTTCCTCGGCATGGCGAGCATCGATTTCTTGTTGTAGCTCCTGATTGGACTGCGCCAGCTGCCGGGTGCGTTCTTCGACTCGCTGTTCCAACTCCGCGCGCGCCTGCGCAAGCCCCTGTTCGGCCTGCTTGCGCTTGGTGATGTTTTCAAAAACGACGCCCACGCAGTTGTCCGGCAAGGCAAAGGCCATGACCGCAAAAGCACCTTGAATAACCCGGTCGTCGCTATAATAGACGTCTTCCAGCTCTTGGCTCCGCCCCGAACGAACAATCTCCGCGTAAAGCTGGGGTATGCCCTTTTCCCGCAAACCCGGAAAATTCTCATCCAGCGTCTTGCCCAGCACCTCTTCCATGGCCACACCGGTAAAAAGGGAAGCGGCCGGGTTGGTGACAATCATACGCAAAGAGCGGTCGTCGTCCAGGTTCTCCAGCTGATAGAGATGCAGACCAACTTGCATGTTATGAACCACGTCGGCATATAACTGCGGCTCGTTCATTTTGCCCGACCTCTTATCCTGACTCATGCGCGAACCCCCATAGCTGAGTACGACCACTGAATAATAAGCACGGACCTACTCGAAAAACAACTGGGCAGTGTGGTAGAGTTTGCCTATGACATCAATCAATTGGATACATGGTCTCTTCGTACTTTGTGGTCTCCAAGTCATCTTGGCACTTGGCGCTTGTAACCATGGCAGCATCGGATCAGATTGGGCAGACGCCGATCCCGGCGGTGACCAGATGCCAAGTGGAGATGACGGAAGCGATGGGGAACCAACGACCAGCGACGATGGCGGAATCGCTGATGATGATGACACCGGATCGGACGGCGCTGACCAGACTCAACCAGGAGACACCGACTCGGCAGACGAACTGCTTCCCCCCAGCCAATCGCCCATCATGACCTACTGTCCCTTTACCGATGCCATCGATCTTGACACCTTTGCCGGACGGCCGGTCATCCGCGTCTGTCCTGCCGGCGACACCCGCAACGGATGTCATGTCGACAGCATCGCCACCGCCGTATCACAAGCCAATGATGGCGACCGAATCGAGATTGTCAACAACGGCACCCCGTACACTGAATGCGCGGTCATTCCCGACACCTTAGCCGGCATTGAAATTATTGGCGTTTGTGGCAGACCTCATCTCAAAGACGCGGTTTGCCAGAAAAAAGGCCTTTTCCTCAACCTCGGCAAAGACATCACTATTACCAACATCGAAGTCTCAAACCTCGCCATCTCGGCTGCCGACGGAGGCAATGCCGCGGCGGTTCGTGATCAATCACAAGGAAATCTCAACTTACGTTACGTCTACTTTCACCACAACCAGAACGGCATTTTGGGAGGCAAAGGGATTGTCACCATCGACTGGTCGAAATTCGAAGCGAACGGCTCGCCGGTCAAAGCGGGCTATACCCACAATATCTATATGAGCGCCGACGTCGATGAGCTGATCATCCGCAACAGCCTTTTTTTGCGCGCGCGCAACGAAGGGAATAACTTGAAGACCCGGGCCCAGAAAATGCTATTCCAATGCTCGGTATCGGCTTCCCTGGATGGGGCGGACAGTCGCGAGATGGACATTTCAGAGGGTGGCGAGGTCTTGATCGTAAATAGCATTGTCGAACAGGGCCCGGAAAGCGTCAATTCGGGCATGATCGGATTTGCCACCGAATCGACAAATCCCGATGCCCGCCACGACATCATGACCCTGGCCATCCACCATACCGACCTCATCAACGACAAGAGCAAGGGCACCTTCCTCGCCTACAACGCCTTCAACAACTTCGCCCTCGAGCTAATCGATGTCCGCTTCATCGGCCCCGGCACCACCATCAGCAACACCAACGGTGGCACCGAAAGCGTCAA
The DNA here is from genome assembly GCA_030591445.1 of Deltaproteobacteria bacterium. GTDB lineage: Bacteria > Myxococcota > B64-G9 > B64-G9 > B64-G9 > JAUVBB01. Next base: position 5,280 of record JAUVBB010000204.1, read on the forward strand.
TCAAAGCGGGGTCGAAACCCTGGCCGACCGGGCCGCCGCCGGTTTGGCCCCGTACCATACCGACCACACCCAACTGCCGCTACCGCCGGGCTGCCCTGACTTCGAATATTTCTAGGCGAGTCTCTTCTCACCAATCACTTGGACACCAACATCCTCAAAGGATCTAGTTCGAGCAGCCTTCCTGGCAAGCCTGAAACGTAGACTCACATTTTTTCTCGGCTTCCTGGGTCGCCTTGAAGACTTTGGCCCATTCTTCCTTGCTGACTTCCTGGGGCCCGGACACCTCTGTGCGCTCCGGATTCTTGGCCAGGTTGCGACAGCTGGCTTGCTCTTGGGTGCACTGTTCAAGGCACTGGGAGTGTTTGGCGGCATCGGTCTGCTCGGTCTTCATTTTCACTCCCGGCGATTGCGGTCCCGAACAGGCTGCAGACAGGAAAGCCATTGCCAGTAGGCAAGGTAATATTACGGTCTTCATCACATTCCCCTTTCGGTCTTAGTTTTTACCAGCGCGCTCCAATGTGGTGCTGGAATGCATCCCGTGGCTCAATAAACCCTTATTGACACAAATTCGGTCGGCAGTCGCGGAGCAATACCCCGTATCCATGCATACTATCGATGCTTAGGGTGCGGTTGGGATCGACTCCGTTATTATCAACGAAGGAAAGCACCATCGGCTCGGTCAGACGGAAGTCCACTGCTTGTTCGCTGGCCGAGCCCAGTTGCTGATAGTGAAGTTGAATCGGAACCAGGTTGAGAAATATTTCGTCGTCCATGGGCTCCCGGTCAACGATCCAATAAGCCCCGTAAGGGGGGAAATCTGCCGAAAGTTCGCCTTGTCCGGTCGCCGGTAGATCCATCGCAAACACTTCCAGATCCATGGGAAAGCCATATTCATCGGTTCCGCAGAAGCAGGTGGCCGTCATGCTGAATACTTCTTCGGGTTGATCGGTACCAGATTGATCGGCGGGCAAAGTCTGCAAAAAATAGTCGGAAAACGAGCAAACCCTTTGTTCTCCGTCTCTGACCACAAAGATCACGTTCTGGTTCTCGTTCTCAATCATCGCCGTGGAATCGGGGAATTCTTTTTCCAGTTCACTTTCGATTTCAGGCCTGACATTCTCCTCGCCAATCAATACGTTGATCTCGCCTTCGGTAAGCAAGCGCTCTTGCCCACACTCGTTTATCAACCTGATTTCATCAAAACGGGCCCGGAACCTTTCTCCCGGTCCCCCTATTTGATCGATCATAAAAGTACCTTGGTAAGCCGTCCACTGCTCCTCTATCTGCTCGGTTCGATAACTAAGCCAAATATTGTTTCGGCCGGGAAACGGAGTGTAAGCCACGTCGTGTTCACCGATTCCGAAGTTCGCAGTGACGTTAATCTCGAGGTGCTTACCCAATAGACGCTCCGGGCTGGTGGCCTGCTGATAGGCCAATAAAAACAGATGGGCATTGGGTCCGCCCAAATTCTTGGTCTCATCGACAAAGGTCTGCACAAAAGCACCAGAAATGTCTACCGGCTCTCCGTCCAATTTGAAGCGAACCCGGTCGAGCTGCTCGCCCTCTTCCCCAACCCCACAGGCCGCTGACAAGAAAACCCCCAGTATCACTGCGAAATGCAAGCCATCACTAAATTTGAAACCGATCATTGGGGACCCTTCCACTTGCCAAAAGAGTTAGACATTTATACCCTGAAAAAGATCTCCAGCGAGAAAGACCCAAACATATTGCGTCTAAGCAATGCCAGTCAAATCGGAAATCAAAACCTGAGACCGTTTCCGGTTTCCTTGGCGTGTTTCCGCCCCTTCATTCAATTTTCTCGCCGGCCGGTCTTGACCGGGGCCGATTCCATCCCAAATTGAAAGAAAGCAAACTCGGACCTTGACCAATCTTGCGTTGGGGATCCGTCCTGGAGGAGGTCGACATGGCACGCTTATATACCGTATCGCCCGAGGAAGCGACTGGAGAGGTCAAAGAGATGTTCACCGGCATCGAGAAGAAAATGGGCTTTGTTCCCAATATGTTCCAGGGAATGGCCAATAGCCCGGTGACCCTGCAGGCCTATCTGGCCCTGGATCGGATCACGGCCAAGGGCCAGCTCACAAAGGCGGAGCGGGAGGTGGTCAGATTGGCAGTGAGCCAATTCAACGGCTGCCGGTACTGCTTGTCGACCCATACCATCGACGGTCGGCAAGCCGGACTGCGCAAAGAGCACATGAAAGGATTTCGCCGGGGTCGGGCGGAAAACGTAAAGCTCCAAGCTCTGCTTGATTTCACAAACCGGGTCTTGCAAACGCGCGGCCTCGTTGCCGATGAGGATATCTTCGATTTTCTGGAGGCCGGCTACCAGGATCAACACATCCCCGAGATCATTACCCTTATTGCCCAGAAAACCTTGTCCAATCTCTTCAACCACGTCCACGACACCGAACTGGACCTGCCCGCGGCCCCAAAACTGAACAACGCCCGCCCGCAACAAGACTCATTTTGCGCCGAAGTTCCCGACTATCGGGTGCTGTGATTTGCCAGGACAATCGTTACGGGGTTCTATTTGTTTACTCCAAAACGTTGCAGATAATTGTTCAACACCTTCCCGATTTGGGGAGAGTACCTGGGACAGCGGTTCTTGTAGGGCACCCAGTGTTGCTTGTTCAAGACTAAGGCTTGCTGGTTCATGCCGGCCACCAGGGTCTTTTTGGAGGTCCGCGACAAGGAGCCATAGTCTTCCAACAATTGGTTGACCTCATTGTTGTTGGTGTTTAAAAAAGCCACCAGAGACTGGGCAGCTTGATCGCATGAGTTCTTCTGCTCAAGCGCGGACACCATCTGAGCATAAGTTTGCATGACTCCGCTAGCAACCAGGCCCTTCTCTTTTGCGCAACCGGCACCCAAAATCATCATCGAACACACCGATATCCCAACACATCCCAGCAGCAATCGTCTCATCTATCACCTCGTGGTCAAAGTGGTAAGGGCTTCACCCAATCGGGAGTTCAGGATGCAATGTCCGGGCCAGACTTGGCGATGCTTCCAAAATTATCAACCACAAGAAAAACAAACATAATTCTAAAACGAGAAACTTCCCCCGCAGATCAATGTGTAACAATCCGGCGACACTGAAATCAAAAAGCGTCAGCATTGAGTAGTCAGTCGCGATTCCCAGCTGGCCGGAAAAGATTCGTTCATGTGAAGGAATGGCGAAGACCATGAATGGCGTCGGTGAGTACATTGATCCAGAGGCCTTGCAAGACCAGCAAGGCAGTGCGTCTGCCCTGTGGAATTCCCTCTCCCGGGGGATTTATGGCTTCATCATTCCCGATACCCGCACCTTCGCCGTATTCGGCTCGTCCGGCGGCGTCGACTGCAATCACTCAATCATCGGCGGCACTTCCAACCCGGCCGACCAAGTGCTCTATCTCGCCCTCGACAGAGCAGGCCAGGTCGGAGACTATGACCGGCCACCCCTCATCCTTGCCTTCAAGCTGGCCCCATAGACATTGGCAGAAGTAGAAACCTAGTTTAAAACACAAACTGCCGACGAGGAACGAGCGACGCGCAGCGAATTAGATAAGCGTGGCCGCCACGATGCGCTCGACATCTTTCAAAAGGAAAGGTTTCTTGAGAGCGGAAGCGAAACCATACTTCCGCGGCGCAACCAAGGCGCTATCTTCCGAGTAGCCACTGATGGCGACGCAGGGCAAAGAGGGTGCCAGCCGGTGGATCTCTTCGACGGCTTCTCTCCCCCCCATGCCGTCTGGCACGGTAAGGTCCAGGAAGGCGATATCAAAGCCCGCTCCCTCTTGTTGGGCACGCCGCACCAAGTCCAAGGCTTGCCCACCACTGTCAGCCACAGTCACCTTCATGCCCAGGCGTTGCAGTATGGAGGTAAGAACTTGGCTCACGCAGGCTTCATCATCCATGACTAGGGCCGCGCAACCTGGTCGAATGAGAGCCACCTCGTCCGGTTCAGTGACAGGCAAGCGCTTGTCGGTGGCCGGCAGCAGCACCTGAACGGTGGTCCCCTTCCCGGCCACTGATTCAATCTCAATGACGCCATCATGCTTGTTGACAATGGAGTGAGAAATCGCCAGCCCGAGACTGCTGCCGGACTCTTTGGTGGTAAAAAACGCGTCGAAGACACGCTCTAAATCTTCTTTCTCCATCCCCGGACCCTGGTCACTGACCGATACCCGGATGAAGCTACCGAAGCGGGGATGAGCCGATTGATCGCCTGACCCGGAGCCAACATCCCCTCCGTCGACGGCATCGAGCCTGATTTCGATCTTACCGGTCTCGCTCATTGCTTCGCGGGCGTTGATGACGAGATTCTGGAAGACCTGAGCGACCTGGTTCTCATCATATTCGCAGAGCGGGAGATCGGGCGCGACGGAAATCCGGTACTTAATGCTTGAGCCGGCCACGGCAAATTGAGCCGCGTTATCTACCGTGGTGGCGAGGCGCCCGACGGTCTTGAGCGGCCGCCCGCCTTTCGAAAAGGTCAGCAGCTGACCGGTGAGATCGACGAGAAATTCCCGTCTGCTCGTCCAATAGATCGAGCACCTCAAGCAGGGGCTGGCCCAGGGCAGCATGAGCGCTCCAGCCGGTCATCGTCTCTGCGCAAGCATTCACCAAGGTGACGTTCCCGTTTTTGTCGGCCCCCAGCACCCCGTCACCAATCGACTGCAGGGTGACGGTCAAGCGTTCGCGCTCCGCGGCCAGAGCGCTTTCGGCCTGCTCGAGCTCTTGCATCTTGTGGTGAAGCAGCTGGTTCCGCTGCTCTAGAGACTCCAAGGCAAGCTCACTGCGGAGTCGCGCCTTTCGTTCGCTGGCCACGGAGAGCGAGACCAGCCCCCCGGCCATACTCAAGGTCATAATTAAGAGCTGCAGTTCCAGCACCGATGGCCCTACCCCATGCGCCACCGAGGCGACGGTGAATCCTGCATGGGCAGCACTTAGGGCGGCAAAGGTGTTGATCAAGGCGATCACGGTAAAACTGGTCCGCGTGCCTAGACGCAATGCCGCCCATAGCACGGGGAGCAAGAGCAGAAACTGGTAGAGACCGGGTACTGTCTTGGCCAAAGGCGCGTCAGCCGAGAAGGTAACAATAGGCAAGACAACCGCGGCCGACGCCACCAGAGCGCGTTCCAACGCGATGGGCTTGAACTTCAACGACCAGCGTCGCCGCGCCTGCGCGGGCCACATCACCAGAATCACCGGGCAGAACACCACCAGGCCGATGCAATCGCCGATCCACCAGTTCAACCAGGTCGAGAGTGCCTCGCCGGTCGCAAACTCTCCGAGCCCGGAAAGCAGAGTGGCGCACGAGGCGGTGCCAACCAAGGTTGGGAACAGGGCTCCGTAGACCACGAGCAGGAGCAAATCTCGCACTCGTCGCAACCGCCGATCAAAACCAAAGCGCATCAGTAAATGCTGAGCAACAAGGGTCTCGGCCGTAGTGTTGGCCGCCACCAACAAAGTCACCCACGGTCCGGACTGAAATTGAAACCAGGAGACAATGGCATCAGCAATAAGTATGACCGGCCAATACTTCTTGCCGCGCAAGAGGAACAAAGCCAGCCCCAGCGCGATGGGCGGATACCACAAGGACGGACCAAAGTGACGTTGAAAGTAGAGGAGGGAGAAGCCGACACTGAGATAGGCAACAAACCAGCGCAGCGCAACTCCGAGCCGCAACCTGTCTTCATCGCCAACCGGCGAGCGCTCCGAGGCATGGGCTCCGAACAAAGTAGCAAGAAATCTCAAACGTCACCAATAGTGCTTTGTTTACACGCCCTTACGCCATGCTTCGGTCCTCAAAGGACTACCACGAGCCTACTCGAATTGCAAACAAGCATTGCCCTTTCCGGGGCACACTACTCCATAAAGTGATCTTGCAATTCAGGAGAGTCCTCGCCGGGTACTGCTGGCCAATGCAGCAGCCAAATTGTTTTTTCCAGTGCCTTTACTCTTGCGGCTGGCAGGGGATGGTTTGGGTCTCCGGAGTTCTCTAAAATTTCTTCAATTCTGCGTTTTTTGTTCTGGCCTTTAGCCAGAAACAGAATCACTTTGGCCTGGTTGATAATCGGTAGGGTCAGGCTGACTCTGGGGAGTTTGGGCGCGGCGGGGGCCCGAGGGATATCAATCACCCAGTGGTCTTTTTGATCTAAGGCTGGGTGTCTGGGAAACAGTGACGCGGTGTGACCGTCGCTGCCTACCCCTAAGTTGAGCAGGTCAAATGAAGGAGTTTCGTCTTTGAAAAATTCGCTTAGGCTTCGTTCATACGCGCGGGCACATTCAGCGGGCGGGTGCGACTCGCAGACTAGGCGATGGACATTCTTTTTCGGAATCGGGACATGGGCAAGCATGGCAGCCTGCGCCATGGCAAAGTTGCTCTGGGGATCGTCGTGACGAACGCAGCGCTCGTCCCCCCAAAATATGTGGCTATGCGCCCAGGGCATCTGCTCGACAAAAGGCGGCTGGGCAAGTAAGCGGTAAAGATCTCGGGGAGTGTTGCCTCCGGCAAGGACCCAACTAAAACGTCCTTTGGCGGCCACCCGCGCATTGGCGAAGACAACGGTCAAACTGGCCCCGTCTTGAATCAGGCGGCTCCATGTTTGGTAATGACGGGTTTCGGGCGGCATGGAGCCCTCAGGACCCCTCGGGGCCAGCGCTCCCGGCCGGGTAGAATTTTAGGTTGGCCTTACGTTGAGAACAAGACTCGCATCTTTCCAAAATGGGAGTCAGGAAAGACCAACATTGCTCCACGCCGTCCTGCCGCCAAAACAAGAGATGGTCTCCCACCATACAATCCATAAGCACCTTTGCATAAGC
>JAUVBB010000287.1 GCA_030591445.1 Deltaproteobacteria bacterium
GGCGTCGATGCGAATGTCCGCATCGGAAGACCGGCCCATGATCAATTCTTCGGCGCCCAGGACAAATCCCTTGGGTGCGCCCGGGCCTTGGGTCTGTTTCAGAACGCTAGGTCGGAAGGTGTCTGGATCGGTGTGCGGGCGGATACTTTTTGCCAGCGGATCCGTGGTATCGGTTTTGTACTCGTCGCTGTCCATACGCTTCCCCGAGGCTGACAAAAGATAAGTCATTGTCTTTCGTTTGCTCTGTTCCTGTCAAGATTCGCGGCGAGAAAAACCATTGATCTGGGCTATCTTTTTTGATAATCTAAATATTGAGATATTGTGATGGAGCATAACTTGGCGGTTCTTATCGAAAAAATGTGCAAGGCTCTGGCCAGTGAAAGCCGACTAAGAATCTTACGGGTCTTGTTGACCGGCCGATTCTCGGTCAATGAACTGGTGTCCATTTTGGCCATGGGTCAATCGCGGGTTTCGCGCCATCTCAAGTTGCTCTACGATGCGGGTCTGGCCGAGGTGCGGCGAGAAGGAACTTGGGCCTATTACGAAGCGACGGCAAACCAAGACAACCCGGTCGCGGTTTCTCTGCTTGACTTGGTGCGTTCTCATGCCGATGGCGGGTCAGATGGCCGGCAGGACGACAGCCGCCGGCTTCTTTGCCTCGACGGTCGGCGCCGGCAAACCCGGGCCTTTCATGATGCGGTTGCCTCTCGTTGGTCGCGTTTGCGCAAAGACCTTTTTGGCAATTCCACCCTGGCCCAGCATTTGTTGGCGCCCTTACAGGCGGCTACGGTGGTGGCCGATTTGGGTTGTGGCGCCGGCGAGTTGCTGGTCGAATTGGCGCGCCCGGATCGGCGGGTCATCGGGGTCGATGCCTCACCGGCCATGATCGAAGAAGCCCGCCGTCAGATCTCAGGCCAAAGTCCTCCCGCCAAGATAGAGCTGCGCCTGGGGAACCTAGAGCATTTGCCCCTGGCCAATGCCGAGGTTGACGGGGTGCTGATGAACATGGTTTTACACCATCTGGCCGAACCAGTTTTGGCGCTCGAAGAAATCCGGCGGGTGCTGGTCCCGGGTGGACTCCTGGTGCTCTGTGATTTGACCCGGCACGATCAGGAGCGGATGCGGGAACAGTACGGTGATCTCTGGCTGGGTTTTTCCGAGCAAGAAATAGATCGATTTTTAGGCCAAAGTGGGTTTGAACTAATTCAGTTGCAACATTACGATGCTCCGCTGGCCGGTATCATGGTGGCGGAGGCAAGAACCGCGGAAAAGGAGAGCTAACATGACTGCGAATGCGATGCCGGCCTCAGCGCCGACCAAGACCGATTACAAAGTGGCGGACATGTCGTTGGCCGACTGGGGCCGAAAGGAAATCGAAATTGCCCAAAAGGAAATGCCGGGACTGATGGCCATCCGCAGTAAGTACGGCCCGGATAAACCCTTGGCCGGTCAACGGGTGATGGGCTCTTTGCATATGACCATACAGACGGCGGTCCTGATCGAAACCCTGGTGGAACTGGGTGCCGAGGTGCGTTGGGCCAGCTGCAACATCTACTCGACCCAAGATCACGCCGCGGCTGCGATTGCCCTCACTGGGGTACCGGTCTACGCCTGGAAGGGCGAGACCCTGGAAGAGTATTGGTGGTGTACCTTGCAGGCGCTGAGCTTTGCCGATGGCCAAGGACCGACCTTGATTGTCGATGACGGTGGCGATGCCACCATCATGATTCACTTGGGCTACGAACTCGAGAACCACTATCAAGCCCAAGGCAGCTTGCCTGAAATCACCGCCGACAACGAGGATGAAAAGCAATTGCATGGCTTGCTGCATGAGCTGGTTGGGCAAGACTCTCAGCGTTGGCATCGGGTGGCAGAGAGCGTTCTGGGCGCCAGCGAAGAGACCACCACTGGGGTTCATCGCCTCTATCAACGTATGGAGGCCGGCACCTTGTTGTTTCCCGCTTTCAATGTCAATGACAGTGTGACCAAATCCAAGTTCGACAATCTTTATGGCTGTCGCGAATCATTGGCTGACGGAATCAAGCGCGCCACCGACGTAATGGTGGCCGGCAAGAAAGCATTGATCTGCGGTTACGGCGACGTGGGCAAGGGCTGTGCCCAGTCCTTACGCGGCTTCGGCGCCCTGGTGCGCGTGTCGGAAGTCGATCCCATTTGCGCTTTGCAGGCGGCCATGGAGGGCTATGAAGTAGTCCGGGTCGAAGACGCCTTGGCCGATACCGATATCTACGTGACCGCCACCGGCAACTGTGGGGTCATTACCGCCAAGCATATGGCAGGCATGAAAGACCAGGCCATTGTCTGCAACATTGGCCATTTCGATTCCGAAATCGAAGTAGCCCAGATGGAGAAATGGCCCGGGGTAGAACGGGTAGAAATCAAGCCCCAGGTCGATAGCTATCGCTATCCGGACGGGCACGCCATCTTCTTGCTGGCTGGCGGCCGTCTGGTCAATTTGGGTTGTGCCACCGGCCATCCCAGTTTTGTGATGTCCAATTCTTTTACCAACCAGTGCCTGGCCCAAATTGCTTTGGCGCGTGACAAGCCCGCCTTGGGTGTCTATCGCCTGCCGAAAGATCTGGACGAAGAAGTCGCGCGTTTGCACCTCGATCATTTGGGCGTGCGGCTTACCCAACTGACGAAGGCCCAGGCCGACTACATTGGGGTGTCGGTGGCGGGGCCGTACAAACCGGAGCATTATCGTTATTAGTGGCCAATGTTTTTACCAGGCGGGTGGGCAGTGATTAAAGTCAAACGCGTTCGTTTGTTCTGGACGATTCCGGTGTTGGTTTTGGCTCTGGGCCTGGTGGTGACTACTTGGTCCGGCCAAGACCGGAATCGGACGCTGGCCGACCTATCCCAACTTACCCGTCAGCACGGCGAGTCGGTGGCGCGGCTGACCCGGGAGGCGACCCAGCAGGCGGCCACGGCCATCAGCTTGATTTATGCCCAGGCCGCCGAACGAGTGACTGCTTCCCTGGGAACCCTGGGCTGGGCCGATCCGGCCGCCGACGAACTTAGGCAAGGCATCCGCCAGCAGGGCTTGGTTCTATGGGCGCGCCAGATAGGGCCGGATAAGTTTCGCGGGGAGTGGGGGCCGGTCGTGGCCGGCGACCGCTTGGCGCTGGTGCGGCAAAATCTGGCCCTGGCCGCGGGCATCGTTGGTGATGGCGGGGTTGCGCGCAAGTACGGATTGTATTGTGTCAGTCGGGGGTTTCGATTGGGGCGGGTTCTGGCTTGTGCCGAGGCCCAAGCCATGGTTGCGTTGCGTCGCCAAGTAGGCTTGGGCCCCTTGCTGAAGCAAGTGGTTGGCCACGGGGTTCGCTACCTGGTTGTCCAGGATTCCCAAGGCCTGTTGGCGGCATCGCCGGGCTTACCCCGGCTCTCGGCTTGGGGTGAAGACCCCCAACTTAGGGCCGTGCTCGACTCCAACCGTGAGCGCGATCCTCTCGCTTTCCGCCAACTCGAGTATGACCTCGGCCCGGTCTTGGAGGGCTATGGCCGATTTGCCTTGCCTGACGGTACCGCCGCGGTCTTGCGGGTGGGAGTGGATGCCTCGGCCTTGCTGGCGGTGGCAGATCGCTTGCACCTGCGCCAGGCTTACTTGTGGTTGCTGGTGGCTTTGTTGTTTTTACTCTCACTGACGGGCGCCTGGTTGTTAGACCGCTGGGATCGGCATCGAGCTTGGACCGCCGAGCAACTTCGCGCCCGCCAGGAAGAGACCAGGCATTTTCAGGCCTTGGGGCAAATGGCCGCCGCGGTGGCTCATGAAGTGCGCAACCCACTGAGCACCATTGGCATGGTGGCGCAGCGACTGCGGCGCGAGATTGGTGTCGACGAAGCCGACCGGGAAGATTTTTCCGAGATGGTGGCTTTGTTGTCGAGCGAGGCCGAGCGGGTCAACCGGGTAGTGTCCGATTTTCTCGAATTGGGCAAGCCCCTAGAGCTAAATCGGGAACAGGTTGACGCGGCCTCCGCCTTGCAGATAGCGGCGGCGCCGCAGCAGGTGCGCGCACAGAGTGAGGGCAAGCACTTGCGGCTGGAGAACCAATGCCGCTGTCAAATCTTGATCGATGTCCAGCGCCTGTCGCAAATCGTTGGCAATCTGAGTGGCAACGCCCTCGATGCCATAGACCCGGGTGGCACTGTTCGGCTGGGAGCCGATTGCGTGGCCGGCGAGTATCGGTTATGGGTAGAGGACGACGGGCCGGGCATGGATCCGGAAACCTTGGCCAAGATCACAGAACCCTTCGTGACCACCAAGGCCAAGGGCACCGGTCTGGGGCTGACCGTCACCCGCCGCTTGGTCGAAGCCCATGGCGGCACATTGCGTCTGGAATCGGCGCCGGGGCAAGGGACCCGGGCCCTGGTAGTCATTCCCTTGTCAGGAGAGAAGCCATGACCGAAGACCGGGCAACTGCCATCCTGTTGGTCGAAGACGACGAACCGCAAAGAAAGATGCTTGCGGGTTTTTTCAAAAAACGCGGTTACACGGTGGTGGCGGCGGCCAGTGCGGCTGAGGCCGAGCGAGAGGCGGGTGCGCACGAGATCGACCTATTGTTGACCGATCTCAGACTGGGCGGGACCGATGGCATTGAGTTGCTGGCCACGCTCAAGGCCGATCATCCGGACATCCAGGCCCTGGTCATGTCTGCCTTTGGCACGGTTGCCGACGTTGTTCGGGCCATGAAAGCCGGCGCTTATGATTTTGTCGCCAAACCGGTGGACCTTGATCGCTTAGAGGCCCTGGTGGAAAAGGCGCTTGAGCGGGTGCAACTGGCACAGGAAAACCGCGGCTTGCGCCAAATAGTCGAGTCCTCTGGCGTTTTTGCCGAGCTGATCGGCGAGAGCGAAGGAATGCGCAAGGTCAAACAGCTGGCGCTCAAGGTCGGCCCCTCTCGTGCCTCCTTGCTGATTTTGGGCGAATCCGGTACCGGCAAGGAGATTCTGGCCCGATCCATCCACCGCGTGTCACCCCGTCATGATCGGCCATTTGTGGCCGTCAACTGTGCCGCTCTGCCGGAAACTCTGATTGAGTCTGAGTTGTTCGGCTACGAACAAGGAGCCTTTACCGGGGCGCTGGCCGGAAAAAAGGGCCGTTTTGAATTGGCCGATACCGGGACCCTGTTCCTCGACGAAGTAGGCGATATTCCGGCTTTGCTGCAGGTCAAGCTGCTCAATGTGCTGCAATCCGGCACTTTTGAACGAGTAGGTGGCACGGTGACCCAGAAGGTGGACGTGCGCGTCATTGCCGCCACTCACCGCAACCTCGACGAACGCATCGCCCAGGGTACCTTTCGGGCCGACTTGTATTATCGGCTCAATGTGGTGGCCATTGATTTGCCCCCTTTGCGTGAGCGGGCCCAGGATGTGGCTATGTTGGTCGATCACTTTTTGGCCAAGCACGCGGATTTGTCGACGAATGCCATTGAGGCTATCGATGACAATGTCATGCAGCGACTGATGCAGTGGCCCTTTCCCGGCAATGTGCGAGAACTAGAGAACTGGATCGAAAGAGCGGTTGTCCTGGCCGAGAGCACGCGGCTAACCGCCGAAGATTTCCCCCCGCAGCTGTTTGGCCAGATCCCAGAGACCGTGGCCGGACCTGTGGATCCAGACCAGGATGACGAGGGATTGGAGGCCCAAGTGGCCCGTCTGGAGACCGCGCTTATTCGCCAGGCCCTGGATCGCAACCTGGGCAACAAAAGCGCCGCCGCCCGCGACTTGGGTCTGACCGAACGGGCCGTTCGCTATAAAATAAAGAAATACGATTTGTAAACGCCGGCATAGCTGCTTTCCTTTTCGACCAAAGGGACGGCGAGACTCGACCAATTGGTCGAATAGGCAAAACTGGCAAAACATTTGGTATTTTGTAACACATTGTATTTACTGCATAATCATATCTCGCTGTCCTGGCACGCTTTCTGCACTAAGAATAGCCTAAGAAGAGGGCGAAATGGTCGCTCTCAAGATAGTTTTCCAGTTTGGAAAGAAGAAAGCGAGGGTGTCATGGTGGGTAAATGGATACTGGGAATCGGATTGTCAGTTTTGCTAACTGCGCCCATGGCGTTTGCAGGTGAGGGCGAGGGATCCGGTGAAGGAAAAGCGGGCGAGGATCAAGTGCAAGCCCAAGAACAAGAACAAGAACAAAATCAAAACCAGCATCGCTATCGCCACCGGAATCGCAATCAGACCGGTGAGGGCGAGTGCACCGGTGATTGCACCGGCGAGGGCACGGGCGAAGGCCAGGGCCAAGGCCAGGGCGACGGAACCGGCGAGGGTGACGGCAGTGGTCAGGGTGATGACGCCATGATGATTTTGAGTGGCGAAGGCACGGGCGATGGCACTGGTGACGGCGAGCACAAGGGTGACGGCACTGGCGAGGGTATGGGCGAAGACACCGGCGACGGCGAGCAGACCCAAACTCACAGCCGGATTCAAAACCGTATGCGGAATCGCGACCAGACCGGCGAGCACCAGGCCGAGGCTGATGACACTGTCATCCTGTATTCCTCTGGCATGGGTGATGAGTGCACCGGTGATTGCACTGGTGAAGGCACGGGCGAAGGCACGGGCGAAGGCAGCGGTCAAGGCGATCAAATGGGCGATCACACCCAAGACGGGACCATGGATCAGACCCGCACTCGCACCCGCACCCGGGATCAACAGTTCGAAGATGCGGATGGTGACGGTATCAACGATTGCATGCAGGATCGTTTTCAAACTCGCGATGGTGAAGGCGACAAGGGCATGATGCGTCGGGGCAGCCATGATCAGGCCGGTTCGGTGGATGCGGTTGAGGGTGAAGGCCATTACGGTTCAGGTTCTGGTTCTGGCTCAGGTTCAGGTTCGGGTTCTGGCTCTGGTGGAGGCCAAATGGGCTCCTCTGGTGGCGGCAGTGGCGGCGGTGGTACCTGTGACGGAACTGGTACCGGAATGGGCAGTGGCCAGATGGGTGGCGGCAAGTAAGGCAGCCTAGCGTATTCAGTCCCAGGGCGGCGGGAGTAATCCCGCCGCTTTTTTTTGTGCCAAAATTGTCTTTACAGTTGGTCGGTAGTATTTATATTGATACATCAGCGAGCGAGGATGTACCATTTCTACCATGGGGGATGGACAGCGGTGACGATAGAATGGGTTTAATGATCCAGCGAATCAGAGATGACGGATGGGCGCTGTTCTTGGTGTTATTGTTGACGCTGTCGTTGTGGCCTTCTCATTCCCAAGCCCAAACCGCCAATCGGGACCATGTCGTGGTAGTAGCGCCTTGCCGGGACGCGACCAAGACCAGCCTGGGCAAGAAGGCGGTTGCCGATCTCCGCAAAGCCTTGGCAAAACGCGGATTCAGCCTTTTGAGCTACCAGCAGTACCAAAAAAGAGCCCGCCAGGCCGGGTTTCCAAGCAGAAAAATCAGAACTTCGAAGGCAATATCCAAGGTAGCGCCGCTCCTGAAACTTGACGGCGTGGTCTTGGGGGCAGCCTGGCGCGAGCGTGGCTATTTCTTTCTGAGTTTCGAAATGATCGGCGTCGACGGCCGGCAAGTGTTCAAAGAAGTCTATCGCCTAAAGCGGCCGGAGTTTAAGCAGAAATACGTAGATCGCTTGGCCGGCCTATTGGAGAGATGGACAAATACCTACCGCCGAAAGGTCACGGGTACCAAGACCACCAAAGTTGCGGCCAAGCCCGTACACCCGCATGCCGCAACTCATGTGCATGCCTCGGCCAACATGTTGGCCCTGGTCACCAGCAACGTCTACATGGACCGATCCGAAGAATGGGACCTGTTTCTCAAGCCCGTATTGAGTCTTAAACTAGATTTTGCCGAGACCTGGTCTTTGGGCTATGTGGGCGAAATGAGCCACTACCAACGGAACGAGTCTTTGTTTTCCCACTGGCATAAGATGTATATGTTTTTTAATCCGGCCTGGGGCAAAGAGAGTGGCAATGAAGCCGTGATCGAGACCTCGGTCGAGACCCTGCGCAACCATGAAGACCACGCTTCTTTCAACCACGTCAAGCCCAGGCTAAGCGCCAAACTCTTGTTGGCCGGAAAAAAGTGGCTCCGTTTGCGCATGGCGGTCGATTTGTCCTATCGCCATTTCGAAGACGACCCCTTGTCCAAGTCTTTTGATTCCTGGGTCCGCACCTCTCTGACCGCCAAGCACCCCTTTCGCGGTTCCTTTTCCCTGCGGGCCGCCTATGGCTTCCGTCATTACTTCAACCACGATGCCGCCGTCTCCAGCGATGTGCTCGACCAGCAGGTAACCCTTGGCGTCCACATCGGCCAATCTCTCGGCGACCTGGCCGGCATCCAACTAGATTATTCCTATTTGGCTGCCATCGGTGAATCCGCCCTGCTCGAACGCTCCTTCACCCAGGCCCAGTTCACCTATTTGGGCAGCGATTTTCTCTATAGCGGTCATTTGGTCTTACTCACCATCAAGCAAATGCTCGGCGTCCACGGATATCTCGGCGTCAGCGGCGCTTACGAACAAAGGTCCTACGCCGGTTGGCCCGCCCGCAATGAAATAGGCGAACTGACCGGTCGGAACCGCCAAGACAAAAACATCATTTCCCGCGTATTTCTAACCAGCTGGCTCCACACCCCCAGGCCCAAAGCCTCCCGCTGGCAACCCCGAGTCACCCTGGTTCTCGACTATCGCTACATCAAGCGCCTCTCCAACAGCTACTGGTACGAAACCCAAGTCCACATGGGCCTATGCTCTGTGTCCATGTCCTGGTAGACCAATTTCCAGTTCAGCCGAAAAATTCTCCTGGGTAAGTTTTATTACACCCAGTGTCAAGAAACACCCACTGATTTCAATGCCTTATCCTCAATAGCCCCAAAAACAGCACCCCGCAATTTTTTCACACATGTAATTCCTCAATTTATATAGGAAAATTCTACTACCAGCCACAAGGCTGCCGTATTTTGTCATAGTTAACAGAATCAATATAGCAACTAACATTTGCCCGCCTGTATGTCATTGAAATATTACACTTATATCTGACCTATCTGGAGCTGTATGGCATTATTATTGCAACATATTTCCCGATGGAAACTATGAGTTGCGCAAATAGATGGATTCGCCTTATGAAAATGGCTGGGGGATGACCAGCCAGTAGATTCAAGCGTGGCACTAAAACGTGATCAATAACGCATCAGTCGTTACCCCGAACGGAGGTCCCACCGTGAAAAAGTCAATACTGGCAATCTGTTTGGCAATGAGCTTCCTGCTGGTATCCTGCACCCAAGAATCCACAGAATTCAAGACCAGCCAGTTAGAGCAGGCGGTCAAAAATCGCTCTCTGCCTGATCAGGCCTCACCCATCGCAGTTGAGGCATCTGGCAGAGCGACCCAGCCGTTTCCGCAATTGATTTCTGTCGAGAATCTGTTTCCGATGGGAATGGATCCTTCTACAGACGACGATGTTAAACCTCGAGGAAAGCCGCTTAAGCTGGGTTACC
>JAUVBB010000464.1 GCA_030591445.1 Deltaproteobacteria bacterium
ACGGCGAGAAGGTCAAGAAAGCCCGCCTGAAAGAAGGCGACCGGATTTTGATTGGAACCTCTATTCTCAAACTGGTTGGAATCGAGGCCACTGGAGGCAAGGAGAAGCCTTATAGCGAGGCCGAGGTTCGCTCCATGATGGAGCAGGTGGCGGCGCGTAAGGCTCGTTCCTCCAGCCCCATGTCTGGGCGCATCGACGAAGTGCCGATCCCCGATTTATTGCAACTGTTTTCCACCAGCAAGAAGAGCGGCGTGCTGGTGGTTCGCTCGGACGCAGGCGAGGGCAAGGTCTATCTTCGCAATGGCCGCATCTACTATTCTTCTATCGACGATCGGCATGAGTTGGGCCCACAAAAATCTTTTGGTCGCATGGTGGCCTGGAAAGAAGGTTTCTTCGAGCTGACCGCACCCACCGACGAAAAATTCATGGTGGAGTTAGATGAGAGCACCGAGGCCTTGTTGATGGATGCCATGCGGGCCATGGATGATCTGGCTCGTATTGAGGATCAATTGCCCGCACCCACCACTCGTTTCAAGCTGGCCAGTCCACTGTCGCCTTCCTTGCGGGACCTGGATCCAGATCAACTTGACGTACTCCAAGCCATTTACAACCATGGCCGCATCGATACCGTATTGGACGACACCATTCTATCCGACCTGGATACCCACAAGGCCATTCTGTACCTGATTCGAAACGGTTATATACGCGAAGGCCGATAGGCCGACTGGCCTATTTTTTTGGGTTTGCCGGCACTGAATAGCCCGGCATATGCGCTAGGCCTGTGTTTTATTGCTGGTCGGCGATTTTGAACTCTACCCGGCGGTTGGCTGCTCGGCCGCGCCTGGTTCGGTTGGACGCAATGGGGCTGCTCTCGCCATGTCCCACCGCCTGGAGGCGGTTCTCGTCAACACCTCGGCCCAGCAGGAATTCCATGACCGCGCCCGCGCGGTTCTGGCTGAGACGTTGGTTCGAAGCATCGGAGCCGGCGCTGTCGGTGTGTCCCTCGATCGAGAGTTTCATCTTGGGATAGTCACGAAGTACCTGGGCGACCTGCTTCAGAAGCCGGTGAGATTTGCGCAGGATGCGGTATTTGCCAGTGGCGAAATGCACCTTCTGTTTGATTTCGATTTGTTTCTTTTCCCGGTTGACTTTTACTAGCGAGTATTTGCGCGGGCAACCCTTGCCTTGCGGGCTATCGGGCGGGCCGGCTTCGTTGGGGCACTTGTCTTCGGGATCCAAGATAGCGTCCCCATCGTTGTCTGGATCTGGGCAACCATCCTCGTCCTGGAACCCGTCTTTGTCCTCGGGGTCGTTGGGGCACTTGTCATTGGCGTCAAGAATGGTGTCTTCGTCGTTGTCCAAGTCTGGGCAGCCATTTTCATCTTCGAAGCCGTCTTTGTCTTCGGGTTCTTCCGGGCATTGATCGATCTCATCGGCAATGCCGTCGCCGTCCTTGTCTAGAACCGGGCATCCCTGGGTTTCGGGTGGTCCGGGCCGGTTGGGGCATTTGTCTTCCAGGTCCGGGATGCCGTCCTGATCGTTGTCGAAATCGGGGCAGCCGTCATCGTCTTCCCACTCATCCTTGTCTTCGGGGTCGGCCGGGCACTTGTCTACCGGATCGAGGATGCCATCGCCATCGCTGTCCTTGGGCGGGCAACCCTGGTATTCGGGCAAGCCGGGCTCGTCAGGACATTTGTCATCCACATCGGCGATGCCGTCGCCGTCGCGATCAGTTTTGGTCACGGCCACGATTTTGGGTGGCTCCTTGACCAAGATTTTCTTGGGACCGCAATCTTTTGAGTCTTCCAGGGCGCGCTTGATAGCGGTGAGAGAGATTTGCACATGCTCAGCGGCGCGTACCCAATCGCCTTGATCCAGCTCGTCTTCGCAAAAACGGACGTTGGCCTCGGCCAGCGCCAAGTCGCGCGGCGCGCAACGCTGGGCACCGCTTTTTTGGGCCTTGGCGATGTCTCGCTTGACCACTTCGGCGTCGGCTCGAATTTTGGAGCCCGAGACACAAGCAAAAACAGAAAGGCTAGCCACTGCCAAAACAGCCAAAGGCAGAAGATTGAATGCAAAGGGTCGGGATGCGTTCATCAAAGAAATCTCCTAGATGGTCGGGCTTACTCTTTTACTGACTTATCGTGGGCAGTCTTGGCAAAATACAGAGACTTGCTGGCATAATCCAGGGCATATTCAAAGTCGGAGGTGCCCCACTTCTCGCGGGCTTTGTGTAAGTAGATCCTGGCGCTGTGGTATTCATACGCCGCTTTGTCTTCTGCCCCTGCCGTTTTGGCCTTGTGCAGGGCGGTGTCGCTACCCTGATTGATCTGCGTAGATTTTATCGGCCCTCAAGCGCCGACGCCCTTCGAGAGGGCAGCAAATGCAAGCAAAGACAGCCTTATCAACGTCATTTGACTACTCCGTTCCCATATAACGATCTGGATCCCAACACCATCGTCTCGGCTTCTTGGCGTGAGCTGCCCAATCCCGTGATTTAAAACACGTTTATCAGGACAGCTTTTCATCTGTCAAGGAAAAACCATTTCGTGTTCTTGCATCTTTTCTTAGTTTTTTGATTTGGGTACTGATGGTTTTGTGGGATAATGAAATTTCCTCATTGCCGAGCAAGGAGAGAAATCATCGTTGTCTTGTTGCCATTGTTAGGTTTGTTGGCGGGTTTGGGGCTGGCGCTGTCGATTCGTAGGCAACTCTACCGGGACCCCCATGGCTGGCGCAGGCCTTATTTTCCTGGCTTACTTTTGTTTGAATTGCTGGTCATTGTTCCCTCCGGGATTTACCTGTTTATGCGCTATCCTGCTTGGAGTATGTTGTACTGGTTCTCACCGGCGGATATTCCCAGTTGGTATGCCTATGCCGTGCCGTTCGGTTCGGCGCTGGCCGCCGCTTTTGGCATGTACCTTGGCGCCGGCTTGGCCGGGTCTCGAAGAGTCGGGCTCTTGAAATTGGCCATTGTCTTGTCGTTGATTGCGGTAGGGTTGGTCTTTGTCCTTTGGGGAGATCGCTTTTGCCGGCTGAGCTCTGGTGTCGATTGGCAAGAAGCACCCCTGGTCTTGACCACCGAGTTAGGCATTCTTTTTGCCTATTTGCTACCGGTGATTTTGGGTGGCTGGTTTTTCCTGGTGATCTTGTTTAGCATGGAAGGCCGCAAAATACAGCGGGCCGCGGCCATTTTGAATCTCCAGAGCCAAGAATCCTGCTCCTTGCCGCTGCCGACCACGCCGGCACCTTATCCCAACACCCCGGCTCCCAAGAATCCCCCCACGACTTCCGCTGCCGGCGAAAAATGAAAGGATTGGCATTGGCCCTGTATTTCTTGCTGGCATGCCTGCTCGGCGGGGGTGGGGACGCGCGGCCGATGTCAGCCCTGAGCACCGAGCAAATCGATGCATTTCTCTTTCAGCTTTCCCATTCTAAGCAAGATCTAAGCGCGAAGATTGGCCGCGTCAGTGAACGTTTTCTAGGCGTGCCTTATCTACTTTCCCCCCTGGGGGAGGGGCCAGGGAATCTCCCCGATCCAGATCCCCTGATGCGCCTCGACGCCGTCGATTGCACCACTCTGGTCGAGCAAGTTATGGCTTTGTCCCAGGCCAGCAACCAGGCGGAGGCCTTGCATCGTCTAGGTCTCATTCGTTACCGCCAAGGAGAGATTGGCTATCAGCAGCGAAAACATTTCATGGCGGCGCAGTGGATTCCTCTGAACCAAGCGGCGGGATTTATCGAAGACGTGACCATTCGATTGGGCGGTGATCGCGTTCGGTGGGTCGAAATGAAACTAGACCGTGCGGCTTGGCAGCGGCGGCGCCAGAAGGAAAAATGGCCGGAACTGACACCGAGTGAAATCCCGCTGGGCCGGTTTCGGCTCCCGATCATCGAACTGGAAAAATTTCATGAAGTGGTCGACCGTATTCCTGCCGGTGTGATTCTCAATGTGGTGCGCCAGAACCTTGCCAATGTGCCGGTACTGGTGTCACACCAGGGTCTGGTGGTGGTCAAACGCGGGCGCCGGTACTTGCGGCACGCGGCTCGGGCAGGCTACGGGCGGGTGGTGGACGAATTGCTCTCGACTTTCTTGCGCCGGAATCGCGCTTATACCAAGTGGACAGTAAGTGGTTTCAATTTCCAACAAATATTGCCGAAGGATGTTCGCTACAAAAACTCCAATAATCTTGAACGTTAGAAAAAAGTTTGGTACAAAAGAGTATAGGAGTTTCATTAGCAGGGTTGGAAAACATCGGCTGGAATCCAGCTGAGGTGCCGTTTGTACAAGCTCATCATCGAAGATGACGAAGGACATACCACAGTCGTGCCACTGGTGAAGGACGAGATCACCGTGGGGCGAAAAGAGGGTAATACCATTCGTCTGACAGAGCGAAACGTCTCTCGTCACCACGCCCGCCTGACCCGAGCCAATGGTTCGGTGTTTGTCGAAGATCTAGACAGTTATAACGGGGTCAAGGTCAACGGCGATAAAATTGCCGCGCGCACTTCGATGCGCGAAGGTGATTTGGTCGAAATCGGTGATTATCACCTGGCTTTGCAAAAGGCTCCCGATGCCGAGGAGCCGTCGGCTCCAAAACCGCCCACGCCACCGACTCCGCCGGCGCCGCCTGCTCCATCGGCCCCGTCGGCGCCAGCAAGCCAACCGCCTCCCATTGCGGCGGCCGAAGTCAAGGCCGTCGAAGAGATCCCGGCGCCGGTTGAAAAGCCGCCGGCACTGCCGACCCCAAGTGAAGGGTCGGTCGATACCGGGCGCATCCGGGACATTCCCGAGAAGGAAGCCGGACGCTTGGTGATTGTCAACTCCGAGTTGGCTGGTTCAGAATTTCCTTTGGTGCGCACCGAGATGGTCATTGGTCGGACCGAGCAAAACGATATCTTCATAGCGCATCGTTCCATATCGAGCAATCATGCCAAGATTGTGTTCGACGGCGGAATCTACCGAATTATAGACCTTGATTCCGCCAACGGGGTTCTGGTTAACGGCGAAGAGTATGCCCGCGTGGATCTAAGACGGGGCGATGTCATCGAGCTTGGCCATTTGAAGATTCGCTATGTGGCGCCCGGAGAAGACTTTCAACTGGGGGCCGACCTAGGCCAAGAACAGGCCGGCGAACTAAGCCCGCCCCTTCAAACCGCGGCCATGGAACCGATGTTGCCCAAGCCTGCCGGTATAAAAAAGGGTGGCATGCTGGTGGTGCTGATCGTTGCCGTGGGCTTGGTGGGTTCTCTGGCATACTTTTTTACCCGAACACCGGAAACCAAGGACGAGCCGGTCACTCCTCCTGTCTCTACCATTGACGATTCCGGCAAAACCGCGGACCGACCGGCGGCCAAGTTTTTCCATGAAGGCATGGAGAAACTGAAACATCAGGAC
>JAUVBB010000449.1 GCA_030591445.1 Deltaproteobacteria bacterium
ATCACCTCGCGCGGCTGCTGGGGGAAATGTAAATTCTGCACCGAGCCGCTCATGTCCCACGGGACCCAAAGATATCGTAAGCCCGAGAAAGTCATTGAGGAACTCGAGGAAATCGTCAGGCTGCACCGGGGCAAAAAAAGACTGCGGGTGTCGATATCAGACCCGAATTTCGGCGGCGACCCCAAGATAGCCGAAGAACTGTGCGATCGTTTGATTGAATTTAAAGCGAGCTGCCCGACGGAATTACATTTCTTCATCAGCGTGAGAACCAACACGGTTGCCAACAACAAGCGCTTGGCCCAGAAAATGGTCAAAGCCGGCATGGATTATGTTTTCGTGGGCATGGAATCACCACGAAAAGAAGATTTGATAGCCATATCCAAGTTGGGTGGTTCCCGGGAAAAGCAAGAACGAGCAGTCAAGTACCTGAAAGACGCCGGCGCCGCGGTCATGAGCAACTTCCTGCTCGGTCTACCCGGCCAGACCGAAGAAGACATCATGGGCCTGGTTGACTACGCCAAGCACCTCGAGCTGGCCGATGCCTATTTTTCGGTCATGACCCCCCTGCCGGGCTCGAAGCTGTACGATGAAGCCCTTGAAAACGACTTGCTCCTGGAAAAGGATTTTACCAAATACCGATTGTGGGACATGGTCATCAAGCACGACAAGCTGACCCGCAACCAGATGAGAGAACTATGTGTGCGCTGTAACGCCAAATGGTACGATGATCTCTTGCTCCGCCAAGAGCATAAAAGATGGGCGCAAAACGGCAAGAAGAAGAAGCTGTATAACTACGCCGGTAAATTCAAAGCACTGATCGGTTTCATGTCGGTTATCGGCCGGGGCGCCGACGAAGAATTATCCGATCTCGACCCCTCGGTATTCGTCAAGGGCATGCCCAACCCCGGGCTCAGAAAACTAACCGCGGAAAAAGGCGTGCACAATTTCCTAGAGATGAAGAACTTCCTGCGCATCCTCGGGAAACAAAAGATCCAGGTCAGTTTGCAAATGAACGGCCAAGAAAGCGTCAGCTGGGTCATAAAAACAAGCAATGGCAATGTTGAATACCTCGATGCCATCAACGGCGCCACCGACAATCTCAGCGCCGCCATCAATATCCCCCTAGACAACGGCTCGCTCAGCCCCAAGGAAATCATCGGGGGCATTCTGCGCGACAACAAAGACCTCAAGTCCCGCTTCAATCTCTTGAGACTACTGGCCGCCGCCGGCAATGAAGTCCTGACTTGCTACACCGACAAAGCCATCGAAAAAATCCGCTACCGAATGGCAAGATAGGTGAAGAGGGTTTTCGTAGGGTCATGCCCTACTTATTGATCACCAGATACAGGTGGGCTCCGTCTCGGTAAATCTTCATGAGAATTTTCTTGCCGGGGCTCTTGTTGGCGGCGCGTTGGAAATCTTTCAGGCTGGTCACGGGTCGGCGGTTGACTTCGAGAATGATGTCGCCGCTGCGGATGAATCCGGCCGCCGGGCTATCGGCGCTTACGGCGCTAACCACCAGACCGCGTAGCCGCTCATTCACACCGAGCTTGCGGGCAATTCTGGGCGAGAGGGGGAGCAGGCTCAATCCTAGCCGGGCCTCTTTGGGCTCTGGCTCTTTTTTGCCCAGGGCCACGGATTCGCCTTGGTCGCGCTCACCCAGGGTCACGGTAAAGGTCTTGTGCTTGCCGTCGCGCAAGACTTTGACCTTGGCCTTGATTTGCGGCGATAGCAGCGCAATCTTACGCATCAGCTGACGGGTGTCGGCAACGTTCCTGCCGTTGATGGAGATGATAATATCGCCCGGTTTCAGGCCCGCCTTTTTGGCCGGGCTGTCCGGATAGACTTGAGAAATCAACACCCCTTCCTTGGCTTTGACCCCGAAGTTCTCGGCCAAGTCCTCGGACAAATTCTGAATGCCAACGCCCAGCCAACCCCGGCTCACTTTGCCCTTGCTGAGCAATTGGGGCAGCAAGCCCTTGGCCAAATTGATGGGCACCGCAAAACCGGTGCTGGAGCCACCGGCGATAATGGCGGTGTTGATGCCAATGACATTGCCCCGGGTATCGAACAAGGGTCCGCCGGAGTTGCCCATGTTGATGGCCGCATCGGTTTGCAAGAAGTTATCATAACCGCCTTGCCGCAGCTCCCGCCCTTTGCCACTGATAATGCCGGCGGTAACGGTGTGACCAAAGCCAAAGGGATTGCCAATGGCCACCACCCAGTCGCCGACTTCCAAGCGGTCGGAATCACCTAGATAAACCGTGGGGAGCGTTCCCTTGGGCTCGATTTTAAGCAAAGCGACATCGGTCTTGGGATCTGAACCTACCACCTTGGCCTTAAAGGTGCGATCGTCGGTTAGCTTGATATTGATCTCGGTAGCATCAGCCACCACATGGTGGTTGGTGATAATAAGTCCGTCCGCGGAAATAATAAAGCCCGATCCTAGCGAGTTGCGTTTCATCTCTCGGCTGCGACCACCGAAAAACCGCTGGTAATTGTCCGACCCGCCGAAGAACTCTTCCATGAAGGGGTCACGCCCACGCCGACTGCGGATCCGCGGCTTGATCACCTGGGTGGTGTACACGTTGACCACCGCCGGCTGGAGCTGCTTGACCAGACCGGCCAGGGAGGGCAAAGGCTGGAATCCTTCCGGTAGCGAAGGCGCCCCCACATCCGACCGTTCTTGCCAGAAATGTTTCTGCTCCCCCGCCACGGTGTCTCCGGACATGGCCAGCCCCAAGCAGGCCACCGCCAAAATCGCCATTACCGCCCAGGGCACCAATCGACCTGTTGTTTTAACATTTGCGCGCATAACCAACCTCCTCACTGAAAACGACTTGTTCTGCCTGGCAATTTTAACCACCCGATCTGTCTTTGCAACCAACCGGGGCAGGATTATATTCCCTCACTAATTTGAGCTTCTATCTGAGCGCCGATTCTGCTATCCTCCGGCTTGAATTGACAAAAGAGATGGCCGGCACGGGTCTCGATGGTGTGTTTCTCGGGAGGACAGGCACATGAAAACCCGATTCAACTTTCCCACCCGCATCTTGTTCGGACAAGGTGTCCTCGACGACGTGGCCGAAGAACTGCTGCTGCTCGGGGCCAAACGCCCGCTGGTGGTTACCGATCAAGGCCTGATGAACACCGAACTACCCGAGCGCTTGATCAACATTCTGCGGGTGGCCGGCCTGGAGACCGCGGTCTTCTCCCGCATCGAGCCCAACCCCACCGACGCTCATATCGATGCCGGGGCCAAGGCCTTTTCGGAACACAAAGCCGATATCATTATTGGTCTGGGCGGGGGCAGTCCTCTGGACGCGGCCAAGGCTATCCAGATCCGCATCCACCATCATTTGCCCATGGAAGAGTACGACGATCTGGCCGACGGCGATGCCAAGATCTTGGCTGCTTTGCCGCCCATGGTGGCCATACCCACCACCGCCGGTACCGGCTCCGAGGTCTCCCGATCGGCGGTCATCACGGTGGCGGCGGCCGATCGCAAGGTGGTCCTGTTCTCGCCGCGGCTGATGCCGGCGGTGGCGGTCTGCGACCCCGAGCTCACTTATGGGCTGCCGACCCGCATCACCGCCGAGACCGGCATGGACGTGCTGAGTCACAATATCGAGGCCTACCTGGCCAGCGGTTACCACCCGATGGCCGACGGCATCGCGGTCAGAGCCATTCGCATGGCCGCGGTTCACTTGCCCAAAGCGGTAGAGAACGGCAAAAACCAAACCGCCCGGCAGGAAATGCTGATGGCCTCAACCATGGGCGCGGTGGCTTTCCAAAAAGGATTGGGCGTGGTCCATTCCCTGGCCCATCCGCTTTCTTCGGTTGCGGGCCTGAGCCATGGACTGGCCAATGCCATCATGCTGCCCCATGCCGTGCGCTTCAACGGCAAGAGCATTCCCGGCCGGGTCGCCCTGGTGGCCAATGCCATGGGTGGCCGCGACACAACTGTCGACGGGGCCGCCAAAGCCCTAACTGACCTGGTTAAAAAAATCGGCTTGCCAACCAAGCTGAGTGAAGTCGGGGTCGAACAAAAACAAATACCTACGCTGGTGAAAAAGGCCATGGAAGACGGTTGCCACGCAAGCAACGCGCGTGAATGCAATCCGGATGACATGGAGGCCCTTTTCAAGGCCGCAATGTAAAGAGGAGCCATGCCACTCTCAAAAGTACACGCCATCACTTTCGACTTGTGGGACACGGTCTTCGTCGACGATTCCGACGAACCCAAACGCAAGGCCCAGGGTTTGCCGCCCAAAGCGGTAGAGCGCCGAAAGATTACCCATGAGTTCTTGCTCAAGCACGCGCCTATCGACCGGGTGCTGGTAGACACCGCTTATGACACCATGGATGTTGCTTTCGCCAGAGTTTGGCACGAGCATTTCATCACCTGGAAAGTCTCAGAGCGCTTGAAACTTCTGCTCAAGGGGCTGGGCCGCACG
Organism: Deltaproteobacteria bacterium; assembly: GCA_030591445.1. Classification (GTDB taxonomy): domain Bacteria; phylum Myxococcota; class B64-G9; order B64-G9; family B64-G9; genus JAUVBB01. The sequence continues at coordinate 4,458 of JAUVBB010000449.1, forward strand.
CTGCCGCCCGAGGACTTGGACGAATTGGTCCGTCTGCACGAGGAGATGGAGCTCAAGGTCTGCCCCGACTTGGCGCCCGGTATCAAAGCGGCCTTACAGGCACTACACGGCAAATACAAGCTAGGTGTCATCTCCGACACCATCTTCTCCCCGGGGCGAGTGCTGCGCAAACTACTAGAGAAAGATGGCTTGCTCGAACTGTTCGACACCTTCATTTTTTCCGACGAGCTGGGCTGCGCCAAACCGGCGCCCATGGTTTTCGAAGCCGCCGCCATCAATCTTGGTCTTACGCCCTTCGATATCGTGCACATAGGCGACCGGGAACCCAATGACATCGAGGGTGCCCATTCGGTGGGCGGCCGGGCCATTTTGACCACGGTGGTCAAAGATCGCGGCCGCGACACAACCCTGGCCGAGACCGTCTGCGATGACTATAGCCAACTAAGCGCGCAAATCGCCGCACTCGAACAAGCCTAGCTCGCTCATGTCTCGCCTACATTTTCTGATCATCGACGGTTACGCAAAAGACAGCCGTCAACATTTCACTGACACCGGCGCTCAGTTGGCTTGGGAACAATACCAACGCATGGTGCTGGCCCATGTTCCGGACGCCAAAATAGACGTGCTGTTTCCGTCCGATCCCGACGCGGCGCTACCGGCCGGCGTCGGCCTCGACCACTACCAGGGCATTCTATGGACCGGCTGCAACCTGACCATATTTGACCAGCAAGACAGTCGAGTCGCTACCATGATCGAATTGGCCGGCAAGATTTTCGAACTCGGCGTGCCTGCCTACGGAAGCTGCTGGGCCCTGCAGATTGCGGTGGTGGCCGCCGGGGGCATGGTGCGCGCCAACCCGCGTGGCCGAGAGATGGGCCTGGCCCGTAAGATTCGCTTGCTGCCGGCCAGCAACGAGCATCCCTTCTATCGGGGAAAACCCGCGGTCTTCGACGCCTTCATCTCTCATTACGACGAGGTCAGCCAACTCCCTCCGGGAACCAGCTTGCTGGCCAGCAATGACTTTACCGAGGTCCAAGCCCTGGCCCTGCAATACCGTAAGGGCACCTTTTGGGCCGTGCAATATCACCCTGAATACGACCTCTACGACATGGCCCGACTGATCGTGGCCCGCGAAGATCGGCTGGTGAAAGAAGGCTTTTTCGCAGATTCGCAAGATCTGGCCGCCTTGGTAGCGCGGATGGAAGCATTGAGCCAGCAACCCGAGCGCATGGATCTGCGCTGGCAACTCGGCATCGACGACGACGTCCTGGATCAGTCGATTCGGCAGTTAGAATTCCGCAATTGGGTGGATCATCTGGTCATCCCCACCGCCG
>JAUVBB010000321.1 GCA_030591445.1 Deltaproteobacteria bacterium
ATCAACCTACCGCCTCTTTTGGCCCCATTATTGCTGTTATGTGAATACAGAACGATTGATGGTTTGATCCCATACCATGGAGATAAAAATGAAAATGAAATCAAAAATCAAAGCCGGCGTTACTACCCCCCTTCAAGCTGGACTTATGCGCTAACGCTCAACTGGCTACGAAGAACGGGAATCATCCGGGGCAGTTGTTGACTTGCTTGGTGAGTTGGCTTCTGCCCCTGCCCTTTTAAATCAAGACCTGTCGTTGGTGACACTATAAGGCATCATTTTGCCAATGATCTGCTGGCGCTTATGGCGCTTCTACTAGTCGTACTGCGTAGACAGGGCTGGTGCGGGTGGTGGCTACCAGGGCGATGCCTAGGTTTGGGGCTAGCTGGAACTTGCTGTAGGGACCGTTGACCGGATCGGGCGGGGCTTGGCCGCTGAGGGTGATTTTTTGCCATTGCCAGTCTTGGTTTTGCCAATCTTGTGCGGGCGGGGTCAGAGTATACAAATCATTTCCGGATGACCAGGCCACGAATTTTCCTAACAGAGGCATCCACTCGAATCCGATTTGGGCGTGTTGTTCGATTTCTTTGTCGCCGACGGTTTGGACGGCTAGGGCTTTTTGGTCTGGGTCGGTGAGATCTTTGACCAGGACTTGATGAGTGGCGCGGAACTCGGTCACTACGAAGAGATCTCTTGTCGGGTCGATGGCGCCGGTGGAGTCAATGGCGGGAAGATAATCAGCGGCATATTCGGTCCAGGAGTCGCTGGCCACGTCGTATTTCTGCAAGCGGTAACTGCCTCGTTGCGCCCAAACCCAAACTGCGTTGCGCAAGAGATCATAAGCGCTGGGCACGTACTTGACCACGGTGGGAATGGAATCGCCTACCGGAATCCAGTCTTTGCTGACAAAATCAAAGAACATGCCTTTGCTGTTCGCGCAGCCGGTCGGCGAACCAGGCAACTGCGATGCCACGTCCCCCAGCACGGTCAGCATGAAGCGACGAGTGCTGGGAATATAGACCACGCTGTCATAGGTGTGCTGGGCGACCGGGTGACCGTCGTAATACAGACAGCTTTCCGGGTCCAGGTCGAAAGTGGCGGCGTCGCCGGGGACTTGCCCAATGGTGGGGCCGATGGCCAGTGACCACTGCAGGGTCGCCAAATCGAAGAAATAGATTTCGTTGCCGTAGTAGCCGTTGTGGCCGCCACCATGATAAACCAGGCCACCGAGCTCGCCCTCTTCGCTGGCGAAAGCGCCGCCGGTCCAATCATTGAGCACGGCGTTTTGTCCCTCCACGGCACTGTAGCCACAATCGCGGCTGGGACAGGGATCGACATCGGCCAGGGTGTTTTTGGCAATCGGCGTCCAGGTATGCAAAACCAAGTTGGCGATTTCCGGTGGGATTTCTTGCCCTTGGTCACCCGGGCCCGCATCCTCGGCGTCCCCACCATCGACGGGGATCGGGTCAAGATCGGCCGGCGCATCGCCGGCTCCGCTGTCGGCCAGGCCATCTGCCCCGGCATCGGGTTCGGTACCGACCTGGCCACGAGAGGAGCAAGCGGTATTCCAGGTCAGAACCCAAGCCACGGCCAGGATAAATATGCATAGCCGCGGCTGGGCAATCCTGCCCAAGTTCTCTGTCATCCACCCATGAAGCCCAGGTTCTGATGATAGCGCCATAATCTTTATTGTAATGGCCTGAGGCAAACTGTACAAACGTTCTGATGACCCTGATTGAAACATACCGGCGCTTGGGTAAAAAGGTGGGCGCCTTGCGCTTTGCCGAGCCGGTGAGCCATGTTTACAATCCTTTGGCCTATGCCCGGGCCGCGCATGAGCTTTATCTGGAGCGTTTTGGTGGCCTGGGGGCGCGGGTGGTGATGTTGGGGATGAATCCGGGGCCTTTTGGCATGGTGCAGACGGGGGTGCCTTTTGGCGATGTGCGGATGGTGCGGGATTGGTTGAAGATCAAAGCGAAGATACAACGGCCAAAGCACGAGCATCCCAAGCGGCCGGTGCTGGGCTTTGACTGCGGGCGTTCGGAGGTCAGCGGCACGCGGCTGTGGACTTGGGCACAAGAGCGATACCAGCAACCTGAGCGTTTCTTTGCCCGCTTTTTGGTGCTCAATTACTGCCCCTTGTGTTTCATGGAAGAGAGCGGCCGCAACCGCACGCCAGACAAATTGCCGGCCCAGGAACGACAAGCCTTGTACGCCAACTGCGATCAAGCCTTGACAGAAGTCGCCGATCAGATTAGGCCGGAGCTGGTTGTCGGTATCGGTGCCTTTGCCACCGGCCGGGCGCACAAAGCGTTGGCGGGCTTGGGATTGGAGATTGGCACGGTATTGCATCCCTCTCCGGCCAGCCCCAAGGCCAATCGCGGCTGGGCCGGGCAGGCCGAGACCGAGTTGCGGGCATTAGGCATTGAGCTCTGACCAAGGAAGTTTATGACCGATTCCACTCCAGTTGATCTGCTTGTGCGCAATGTGCGAATTCCGCTTGAGGAATATCAGCAAGACCCACGGGAGCTGGTAGCCCGTCATTTGGGCGTCAGCTTAGACGAAGTGCTAGCGGCCGAACAGGTACGTCGTTCACTCGATGCCCGCCGGGGTCGGCCGGCTTGGATTCTGGCTTTGCACGCACGGCTTAGCCACCTACCTAAAGAACTGCCCCGGCAAACAATCGAGGCGCCGATCTTGCCCGGCCTTCCGCCCGCGCCACAAGTGCGTGATGCCGCTGAAGTCGCGGTGGTGGGCTCGGGACCGGCGGGCTTGTTTGCCGCGCTGCGCCTGACCGAGGCCGGCTTACGCCCGGTGATCCTCGACCGCGGACAGGATTTCCCTTCTCGCCACGAAGACATCGCCGCCTTGCTGGGTAAGGGCACGCTCGATCCGGAGAGCAACTTCCATTTCGGTTTTGGCGGCGCCGGCACCTATTCGGACGGCAAACTCTTCACCCGGCTGCACCACCCGGGCGTGCGCCATGTGATGGAAGTATTGCAGCAACACGGGGCCGGTAGTCGCGACCAGATCCTGGTCGACACCCATGCCCATGTGGGTACCGATCGCTGGCCCATCGTGCTGGAGAATTTGCGCAAAGAGCTCGCCTCGCGCGGATGTCAGTTTCGTTTCGGGGCCCGGGTAACCGGCCTGCAGCGTAGCGGTGAGACCCTATCCGGCCTAACCCTGGCCGATGAAAGCCATGCCTGTGGAGCTGCCATCCTGGCGCCCGGCAACAGCGCCCGCTCTTTGTTCGAGCGTTTGCACCGCGGCGGGGTGGCTATGCGCGCCAAGGCCTTTGCCGTGGGGGTACGCATGACCCATCCCCAAGCGGTCATCGACCTCATCCAGTACGGCATGCACGCCGATCACCCCTCCTTGGGCGCGGCCTCTTACCGCCTGGCCACCAAGGTGCAAGATCGGGGCGTCTATTCGTTTTGCGTCTGCCCCGGTGGTACGGTTATTCCCACACCCACCGAACCTGATCGACTCTGCCTCAATGGCATGAGCAATAGCGCGCGCGATTCCGGCGAGATCAACGCCGCCATCGTGGTCACGGTTACGCCGGCCGACTTACCCGATCCGGACGACCCCCTGGGCGGCATCCAATTTCAGCGGCGCCTGGAAAAAGCCGCCTACCAGGCCGGCGGTGGTAACTACCACGCCCCCGCGCAACAACTTCATGATTTCTTGCGCGGTAGCCGCGGCAACGGCGTGCCCCGGGTCAGATTCCGTCCCGGCATCGCCGAAGCCGACGTGGCCAGTCTCTTGCCCCGCTGGCTCAGCGGACCTTTACGCGATGGCCTGCAACAGTTTTGCTCCAACGTAGACGGCCTCGATCACCCCCAGGCCGCTGTCTTGGGCTTAGAAACCCGTACTTCCACTCCCTTACAAATCCTGCGCGGCCAAGACGGCATGAGCCCCAGCGTCGCCGGCCTGTTTCCCGCCGGCGAAGGCGGTGGCCACGCCGGCGGCATCGTCTCCTCGGCCGCCGACGGCATCCGGGCCGCCGACGCGCTGGTCAATTGGCTCTTAGCTGGCTGATTCCGGCAACCACTGGCGCAGGGTTTTTTCCATGGTGCCAACCTCGTAAGGCTTCATCATGAAATCGTCCATGCCACAAGACTGGCAGCGCTCCCGGTTGTGCTCGGTTACATTGGCCGAGACGGCGATGATGGGAACGCGCCTCCGGTCGGAGGCGGCTTCTAACTTTCGAATGGCCTCGGTGGCTTGAAATCCGTCCAGCTTGGGCATTTGGCAATCCATGAAAATAAGATCGTATTCACTCTCGCTTACTTTCTCAATCGCCTGCGTCCCATCGACCGCGGTGTCAACCTCACAACCAAAGCGCTGGGCCATCAACGCGATCAAGGCGCGATTGTTGGCATCGTCTTCAACAATCAGCAGGCGGGCAGATCTATTTTCCTGTCCGCAAACCGTCTCCATATCCGGCGTCATCCCGCTCTCGTTCAAGGCATGGGTTCGGGGCAAAACCAGCTGGAACCAAAAGGTCGAGCCCTTACCCTCTTCGCTAAACAAATCTATGCGTCCACCCATGGCTTCGACCAGTTTCTTGCTGATGGCCAAGCCCAGGCCGGTACCGCCAAACAAACGGGTGGTGGATCCATCGGCCTGCTGAAAAGCTTCGAATATGGCTCCGTATAGGGATGGCGGCACACCAATGCCGGTATCGGTCACGGACCAGCGCAACTGGCATTCTTCGTGCGCTAGCAATCGTGCTTCTAGCAGAAGATGGATCCGGCCTCGCTCGGTAAATTTGACCGCATTGCCAATCAGGTTATTGAGCACCTGCCGCAAACGGGCCGGGTCGCCCAGCAAACCTTCGGGAATTTCGCCGGCCAGGCTCAGTTCCAAGGCCAAGCCTTTGGCGCTAGTGGCCGGCCGAAAGGATTCCAACACCTCGGCAGCCAAGTGGAGTGGCCGAAAACCGATCTCTTCCATGGTCACGCGGCCAGCTTCCATTTTAGACAAATCAAGCACGTCGTTAATGACCGTGACCAGGTGCTCGCCCGACATTTTCATGGCCGAGACATATTTGATTTGTTCTTGGTCCAGATGGGTCGTCATCAGCAGGCTGTTCATACCAATCAAGCTGGTCAGGGGAGTACGCAATTCGTGGCTCATGTTGGCTAAAAACTCGCCTTTGGCCTGGGTCGCTTGCTCGGCCAAATCTTTGGCCCGGCGCAGTTGCTGCTCGGTTTCTTGGCGTACTTGGTTTTCCGCCTTGAGCAACACGAAACTACGATGTCGGGAACGCTCGGTCAGGGCCGTGATCACGGCCACAAAAACCAAGGCACTCAACCAGCGGTTTTGCAGCTCTGCCGAATAGGGAACCTGAAACCAATCTCCCAAGGCAAAGACCACCACCGTCGCGGCCCCGATGAACAGCATCGAGATCAAGGTTCCCCAGCGATGACCCAGGCTATAGATGGCCATGGGCGGAAAGACAAAAGTCCAGATCAAGCCAGTATTCCCGGTCCCGCCGGTGGCCAGAATAAACAGAAGTATAGAACTGAGCATGATGATGGCAGAACCCGAGATCAACAACGGGTTCTTCGTGATCCGAAAGATTGGCACGCTCACCAGGCTAAATATCGCCACCAGGCACAGAATGCTCGCCATCCGCCAATCTGCTCTTGCCACCGATGCCACGGCATAACCGGCAGAGGCGACAAAGCCGATAGCGGCAAAGGCGTGAATCAGCAAGGCCCGCCGCCGACTCTCTAGATCCACGGGGTCCAGGCTGGCCCGGTACGTCCAGTCGAAAAGACGCTTGAGCAAAGTGATGCGTTCGGGTTGAATATCCATGGGCTTAGCCAAAGTGTACCCATGGTACCTGGGCCTTGGCAAGTCTATGGACTTTCCTACATATGATAGCTGCGTTGATACAGGGGATAGGCTTCGCAAAGCTCCAGGACCTGGGCGTGGATTTTGTCGAGTTTAGCTTGATCGTCGGCAGCGGACAGAGCTTGGTCAATGAAAGCGCAGATTTGATCCATTTCGGGCTCGCGCATGCGCCGGCTAGTCAGGGCCGGACTGCCCAGGCGAATGCCGCTGGCCTCGGTGGCCGGTCGCGGGTCGTAGGGAATCAAATTCTTGTTGGCGGTGATGCCCACCCGTTCCAAAATTTGGGTTGCTTGCTGGCCGGTCAGGCCCTTGGCGCTGAGGTCGATGAGCACCATATGATTGTCGGTGCCGCCGGATACCAGGCGAAAGCCGCGCTTTTCCAGGCCCAGAGCCAGGGCGCGCGCGTTTTTCAGGATTTGCTCCTGATAGACTCGAAAATCGGGCGCCATGGCCTCTTTAAGGGCGATGGCCTTGCCGGCGATGACGTGCATCAGCGGCCCGCCCTGCATGCCGGGAAAGACTTGGGCATCGATGCTTTTTTGGTGTTCTTGCCGGCAAAGAATAATGCCGCCGCGGGGCCCGCGCATGGTCTTGTGGGTGGTGGCGGTCACCACGTCGCAATAGGGAAAAGGATCGGGATGGAGTTTGGCGGCCACCAGACCGGCGATGTGGGCGATGTCGGCCATCAGATAGGCATCTACTTCCCGGGCAATCTCGGCAAAACGGGAGAACTGGATAAAGCGGGAATAGGCGCTGGCTCCACAAATGATGAGTTTGGGTCGGTGCTCTAGCGCCAGAGCCCGCACCTGGTCAAAGTCGATTTGCTCGGTCTTGCGGTCAACCCCGTAGAAAACCGAGTGGTAGCTGTGACCCGAGAAGTTTTTCTTGTAGCCATGGGACAGGTGCCCGCCCATGGACAACTCCATGGACAAAATGGTGTCGCCCCGTTCCAGCAAAGCAAAGTACACCGCCATATTGGCTTGGGTTCCCGAGTGCGGCTGGACATTGGCATGCTCGGCGCCAAAGATGGTTCGGGCCCGTTCGATGGCCAGTCTCTCGGCAATGTCGACAAAATCACAGCCGCCATAGTAGCGGGCTCCGGGATAACCTTCGGCATACTTGTTGGTCATCACCGAGCCCAGCGCCTCCATCACCGCTACCGAGACAAAGTTCTCGCTAGCGATCAGCTCCAGCGAAGTCTGTTGCCGGCGCACCTCCCCGGTGATGGCCTCGAAGATTTCCGGATCGACTTGAAGCAGGGGGCTTAGCATGCGGGTACTCCCTTCGGCTGATGCTTCTTATTGTGGGCAGGGAGAAGCGAGGGGGGTAAAAGACGCCTGCTGATCTTTGACCCGAAATACGGCGGCCATGCCACAACTTACCTTGCCGCCATTGAGTTGCCAAAGCAGCGGGTTGGCCGAGCCCACATTGAGATCAAGCCGCGGGCTCCATTTTCCCGGCGCCACCGGCTGGCCGGCGCCATCTACACTTCGGCCGCCCGCTTCCAGAATGTGGCTAAACAGACCAAATGGAATCTTGTGCTCGCGCATGAACTCCGCCAAATCGGGATCGCCCACGTTGCCGCCCTCGGCGGCATAGTCCAAAGCCTGCGGCCCTTGACCCAGGGGCGGCCCATGGCTGACCAAAACCACCGGCCCGCCGGCACCTTCGGTCCACTTATCGAGATGCCGGACATCACGGGCTTTGTAGGTACAGCCGCTACGCTGGTGGACAAAGCGCCGGTCCAAGTAGCCGGGCAGACTCACCAAGACCGCGCCACCCAGATCCACCCGGCGGACAATATCCATGTTGATGATATTAGGGCTAGCCCGCAGCGCGGCCAACACCGCCCGGTTGAAACCGGCCCGCGATTCACTGTTGCCAATCAGGGCCAGCACCGGCCAGCCGCGCCGGGCGCAAAAAAGCAGTATTTTGGTCAGCTCGAACTCCGAAGTGGCAATGTCACCCAAAAGCAGCACGGCGTCGACTTTCTCTTTCTCGAATCGATCTAAAAAGAGAGTCAGCGCCTGGCGGGACTCGTCGCCGAAATCCTTGACCGCGCCCAATACGCCCAGGCTCACTACTCCGTCCGGGTCCTTGCCCTGCAGTGACAGGGTCGGGCCGGTGAAGGAATAGGCCCGTTCTCGTATCTTCATGCTGACCGGCTCGGCCAATTTGGCCCCGTCACCCACGCACTTGGATCGCCGCTCTTTTAAATAGCGATAATAGGCGGTATCTGGTTTGGGATAGCTGTCTAGCAACTCTGGATCGTCTACCGGGTCTCCCGGCGGAATCACACCGGCCAGACCAAGGACGCCCAAGCCCAAGGCAAGAAAAAGAATGTGCATGAATTGTCCTTTCTTCCCACTCCCATGCCACGTAGGCCTTGACCTGTCAAACGAGATGTTCGGCCTGGGCGGCAAGGCGCTTGAGAAACAGTCCCGCTTGTACATAGAATACAGGTATGGAATCAAGGTGGCCGCTCTTCTGCCTGTGTTTGTGCTTACCGGTGCTGTCCTGCGCGGGCAACAAAGAACCCGCGACAGAGGGGGACGGCTGCAGCCAGGACATGGACTGTATCGACAACCTGCTTTGCCGCGACGGAACTTGTCAGCGTTCGGATCCGGGCTGCCCGAGCTATGATTGCACCCACTATGGCCTTTGTGAGCGTGTCGCTTGCCCCGAGGCTGAATACTGGTGCGGGCTGGGCGAGGATGGGCCGGCCTGGACCCAAGCGCAAGCCCGCTGCG
>JAUVBB010000127.1 GCA_030591445.1 Deltaproteobacteria bacterium
CGAGAATTGCACTGGTTCCAGCGCCGATTGCCCGGCCGACGGGTACGACCTGACTGGCAGGGTGTGTCGCGTGGCGGATGGAGCGTGTGACGTAGTCGAGAATTGCATTGGTTCCAGTGCCGACTGTCCGGCCGACGGGTACGACCTGACTGGCAGTGAGTGCCGAATGGCGACGGGCGATTGTGATGTGGCCGAGAACTGCACCGGTCTCAGCGCCGACTGTCCGGGCGATATTTTTGGGGCGGATGGCCTGGCCTGTGGCGATCCTAACGATTTGATATGCGATGATCCAGACACCTGTGATGGCGAAGGGATTTGTAAACCGAACTATGCTCCGCTGGGACTGTATTGCCCGGATGGATACTGGTGTAACGGTGTCGAGACTTGCGATGGACAGGGCCTATGCGTGTCCGCGGGAGAGGAGTGTGCTGATGACGGCGACCCCTGCACGGATGACTATTGCGATGAAGACAATGATGCGTGCGTGGTGGAGTGGCTTCAGGTTCCGGGGGCCACTTTTAGCGAGTCCTTTAGCTGGCCGGTTTCATCCAATCCCTACTTCATCCAGAACATAGACATCAACAAGGATGGGTACAACGACATTGTCACGGCAAACATTGGTGACGATACGGTGAGCTTGCTGATTGGGAATCCCGACCAGATATTTGATGATGCCCGGACCTTTGCTCTCGATCCGGGAGACAACCCCTTCGGCCTGGCGATTGCGGACTTGGACGAAGATGGATATCTCGATGTGGTTACCGCCAACAGCGGCAGCAATTCCATCACCGTTCTTTGGGGAGAATCCATTTATCCCCCTTATTATTTCCCTGATAGTACCAAGGTGTATTTCGCACCTGAGGCCTCGCCGACGGCGGTGGTGGTGGGCAACTTTGATAACCTGGATGGTTTGGATATTGCTACTGCCAACTGGACGGATGACAGCATCGCTATCTTGTCGGGTTCGCCGGGCTCTCGTGATTTTGCCATGCCCCCGCTGTTTTACGACCTTGCCGTCTCTTCCAGCCCCCAGCACCTGGCGGCACGTGATTTGAACGGAGATTCTTTATTAGATTTGGTCGTCGCTCACGCCAATAGCACGGATATCGCGGTTCTCATTAACAATGGCGATGGCAGCTTCGGCATCTCTTACTACCCGACGGGCATGAACCAATCGTTCGTCATTATTGCGGACTTGGATCAGGACGACCAGGCCTATGCCGATATCGCGGTGGCCTGTACCAGCACCAATAAATTGTACATCTTGTTCGGTAATGGCAGCGGCACCTTCGCTGATCCGGTGGAAATGGATGCCGGCAACAATCCCCGTTCGATCTTTGTCGCCGATTTAGACAACAACGGGATAAGCGATCTGACCATCGCCGAGTGGAGCTCGAATTCGGTGAATGTCCGCCTGGGCTCCGACCCTTACGATCCTCATTACCATAACAGCGGCGCGCTATTTCCCGCCGGGCCGATGCCCTCGGGAGCGGTGGTGGATGACTTCACCGGTGACGGCATCATGGATATCGCCGCTAGCAGCTTCAGCCACGATCTGGTCACTTTGCTAGTCGGCGACGATATTTGTTACGGCGCGCATTGCGGCAACGGCATCCAAGACGGCGATGAAGAAGGAATCGACTGTGGCGGATCCTGTTCCCCCTGTGACAATCCCTAGCCGGCGAAAAACTTCAGTCTCCATCTCTTCCTGAAACTTTGGCATTGCCCTGGATGCGGGCCAGGATTTTATCGGCGGCGCGGACGGAGCGTTGTTGCCAGTCGGAGACCAGTTGGTCGAGTTCGGCGGGAGGCAGGTCGCCGTGGCCACCGGGTTGGCTTTGGCGGGCGGTGACGGCGGCGGCCAGGCAGATGCCGGCGGAGACCGAGATGTTGAGGCTTTGGGTGAAGCCGAGCATGGGGATGTGGAACTTGCCGCGGGCGGCGGCGCGCATTTGGGCGCCGGGGCCTTCGTGTTCGTTGCCGAAGATGAGGGCGATCTTTTCCTGGTAGGGCAGGTCGGCGACTTGGCGGCTGCCCGGGGTCGGATCGGCGAGCCACAGTTGCATGTCGCGGGCCGCTAGGGCCTCGATGCAGGGTTCGGGCTCGGCATAGCAGTGGATGTCGATCCATTTCTCGGCGCCCTGGGTGATGCGGTCGACGATGCAGAACTCGGCGTGGCTTTCAATCACGTACAAGTCGAGCAAGCCGAAGGCTTCGGCCGAGCGTACCACCGCGCTCAGGTTGTGCGGATCGTGGACGCCGTCGAGCACCACGGTCAGGGAGCGGGTTCTGCTTTCGGCCACCTCACGCAGGCGTTCGATGCGGTCGGGCAACATGAATTCTTCTAAGGGAAAACGATTCTCCATGGCGGCCACAAGATGCAGGACGAGCTCCATGGTGTCAAGGGGTGAAGCCAAATGGCTTCAGGTCTTGGTAATAACTTGAGATTTCTTTACCAGAGAGCTTGTCAAAACTTAATCGATTGGGACATAATGAGGCTATGCGACGTTTGTTAAAGAGTGTGGGCTTACCCTTGGTGGTGGGCGTATTGATGGGTCTTTCGGCACCGGTCAAAGCGGACAGTGGCAGCGACCAAATCGATAAGGCGGCATCTGCTTTCTCGGCGTTGGATTTCGAGGGAGCGTTACAATATCTCGAGCAGGCCCATGGCATGGCGGGCAATGGCCGGGAAGAGCTGATTCGGATCTATGCGCTTGGCGGTTTGTGTCTGGCTTCCTTGGGGCGCATGGCCGAGGCCGAGAAGTCCTTTGCGGCGGTGTTGTCGATCGACCCGGCTTATCGCCTGGGCGACGATATCTCGCCTCGGTACCGAGAGCCTTTCCTTAAGGTGCTCAAAAAAGGTGTGGCGCGGTTGGCAGTGTCGGTTACGGTGCCGAACCCGCTGACTTTGAAAGAGCCGGTCTCGGTCGAGCTCAAGCTGCTGGCTGATCCGGTTGGTCTGGCCCGGAAACTTTCCTTTCGGTACCGGCGCGGAGATCAGGGCAAGTTCTCGTCGGTGCGGGTCAAGCTGGGTGTAGGCAAGGCCAAGTCTTTCTATTTGCCGCCCGGGATTTGGCGCGACGCCGGACTGCAACCGCTCAAATGGTACGCCGAGCTGCGTGATCGCTTTGGCGGACTATTGCTGCAAAAAGGCAGCGCCAGCCATCCGGTGACGGTGGCGGTGGTAAAGCCCAAACCCAAGATGATCCCGGCCCTGAGCGGTTTGGCGGCCGGTAGGGCTTCGGTCAAGGATGAGGATTCATCCTGGTACCAGCGTTGGTGGGTGTGGGCGATTGTGGGTGGGGTAGCGGTGGCCGCGGCTGGGGGAACGGTGGCCGCCATGTCGCTGAGTGTTGATGCTCCCGAACAAAGAAGTTTCACCTTGGATATTCAATAATGAAATCTTGGTATCGTAGCTGGGTAACTGTTCTCGGTCTGCTGAGCCTGACTCTGGCTGGCTGCCAACAAGTGGGCAACTGCAAACTCAAGATTAATTTTCCCGACGACGAGGCGCGGGCCCAGGTTCAAACCCTGGAGATCTGGGTACTGTCTGGTGGCGAGGCTGATTGCACCGCTTTGCTTGCCGGTACCGCTCGACCCGGCGATGCCGGGCTCGAGATTCTGGATCGGCTACGCCTGAGTTATCCGCCGCCGGCAGATGCCAAAGGTCTGGACCAGGTGGAGGTTGGTGCGGCTGCCTTCTACGTTGAGGGCCGTGGGGCCAACGAAGAAATCTATTTGCGTGGTTGTACCGCCGTCGATGTGCCCGCCACCTCGACCATCGAAGTGGTTATTGAACTGGACTGGACCTGCCGGCCGACAGCAGAAGAGTGCGGCAACGGTCTGGATGACGATTGCGACGGCGACATCGACGAAGATTGCCTCGATTGCGAACAGGATGCCGATTGCGATGACCACAATCCCTGCACCATCGACTTTTGCACCGACAACGAATGTCATCAGGCCAATTTCCCGCTCAATACCGCTTGTTCCGACAACGATTTATGCACCCTGGGCGATGCCTGTGATGGCCAGGGGCAGTGCTTGGGCCAAGAACGAGATTGCGCGGCCTTTGATGGCCCTTGCAGCGTGGGTTGGTGTGAGCCGCTGACCGGCGAATGCGGGCCGGTGCCCTCGGAAAATGACACCGATTGCGATGACGGCAGCTGGTGTACCGAGGGTGATGTTTGTGCCGAAGGAGTCTGCTTGGGCGCCCAGCGCGATTGTAAAGACAACGATGTCTGTACCGACGATATTTGTGCCGAGGGTGAGCAGCTTTGTCTGCACAACCGGGTGCCGGTGCCGGGCGCCGAAGGGCCGCCGGGAGATCTTACTTGCGAAAACGGGCTAGACGACGATTGCGATGGCGACATCGATGAGTTGGATCCCAATTGTATGGTGTGTACCGCCAATACCGACTGCGACGATGGCAATCCCTGTACCGACGACGTCTGCCTGGGTCTGGCCTGTGAAAACCGGCTTACCGAAGACGGTACCGCCTGCTCCGACGATCAATTCTGCACCATCAGCGATGCCTGTCTGGCCGGGGTTTGCACCGGTGTCCCGCGTGATTGCAACGTGGTCGGCGAGGCTTGTGAAGAAGGCGTCTGCCTGGAAGAAGAAGACCGTTGCGCGGTCCGTGATCAGGTAGATGGCACTTGGTGTGATGATGGCGCCTGGTGCACCGAGGGTGATCAGTGTCAGGCGGGCGCTTGCGTGGGCACGGCGCGTGATTGTCAAGACGGCGAAGATTGTACCGCCGATAGCTGCAACGAGGAGAACAACGTTTGCGAGCATGTCCTGGTGCCAATCGCAGATGCCGAGGGTTTGGACCTGGGCAGCAGTTGCGGAAACAACCAGGACGACGACTGCGACGGTCTCATCGACCTGGATGACCCGGATTGTGTCGAGTGCGCCAATGCCGGTGACTGCGATGACGGCAATCCTTGCACCGATGACACCTGTCTGCAGGCCCGTTGTGGCAATGCCCCGGCGGCAGACGACACCGATTGTGACGACGGCGCCTATTGTACTGTCGACGATGCCTGCACCGCCGGCACTTGTGGCGGCAGTCCCCGCGATTGCGGGGGGCTGAACGATGAATGCCACGAGGGTGTTTGCAGCGAGATCGATGGCTCTTGCATTGCCGACGTCAAGGGCGATGGGTCTGTTTGTGATGATGGTGCCTACTGCACCGTATCCGATCAATGCAATGCCGGCGTCTGCGCCGGCTTGGCCCGCGATTGTGACGACGACGATTCCTGCACGCTCGATGCTTGTGACAACGGTGCTGGCCAATGTACCCACCTGGTGCAGCCGAACCCAGGCGCGGAAGGTCCTCCGGGCCACGGCAATTGCCAGAACCTGGTTGACGATGACTGTGACGGCGCCACCGATCTGGGGGATGAAGACTGCTTCGATTGCCAACTTGACGCCGAGTGCAATGACAACAACGTTTGTACTGCCGACAGTTGCGTCCTGGGGGTATGTGAGAACCAAGCGCGGGCCGACGGCAGCGCCTGCAACGACGGGCTCTATTGCACGGTGGCCGATGCCTGCCAGTCCGCGGCCTGTGTGGGCACTGCCCGCGATTGCAGCAGCGCTTCCGATGCTTGTCACCTGGGCTCTTGCGATGAAGATGGCGATGCCTGTGTATCGAGTCAAAAACCGGACGACACCCTGTGCGAGGACGGGTACTGGTGCACGGTCGACGATGTTTGCACCGTCGGCGTGTGTGCGGGCAATGCCCGCAATTGTGGCCACCTCTCCGATGTCTGTCATGACGGTGTCTGCGATGACGCGATCGACGACTGCGTAGCCGACGAAAAAACCAACGGCACCGGTTGCGAAGACGGATTCTGGTGTACCGAAGACGACGAATGCCAAGGTGGCGTTTGTATGGGTGATCAAAAAGGCTGCGATGACAGCGATGATTGCACCATCGATAGCTGTGACGAAGACAATGCCCGCTGTGACAACCAACTCAATCCCCAGGGCACCGAAGGCGAGCCCGGCCAAGCGGTGTGCAACAACGGCCTGGACGAAGACTGTGACGGGCTCACCGATTTGGATGACCCCGATTGCAGCAATTGCAGCATCCATGCCGATTGCGACGATTCGAATTCTTGCACTGCCGATACCTGTTCATTGGGGCTATGCCACAACGACGCCGGGCCCCAAAATGGCGCCGACTGCGACGACGGCTATTGGTGCACGGTCGTCGACAAATGCAACGACAGCGTGTGTTCCGGCAACCTGCGCGACTGCGATGAGTACGACGAGACCTGCGGCAACGGCGTTTGTGATTTGGATGTTGACGAGTGCGTGGTTCAGCCCTTGGCGGATGGACTTGATTGTGACACCGGCCTCTACTGCCACGTCGATGAGACCTGTCAAGCGGGCGTATGCGCAGGTGGATCTGTTCGCGACTGTGCCGACACCGATCCGTGCACCGTCGATAGTTGTGATGAGGCGGGCAACACTTGCCGCAATGAATTTACCGCGCGGCCCGAGGTCTTGGACTTTTGCGGCGACGGCATTGACCAGGACTGCGACGGCATGACCGACGGTTGTTGTCTAAATAACGGCAGTTATACCGTTGCCTCCACTACCGCCATTGGAGCGGGTGCCTGGTTCATGGCCCCGGCCGATGTCTCTGGAGATGGGATTGGCGATTTGCTAACCGTCAACCGGGGCAACGATACCCTAAGCGTGCTGCTGGGCAATGGCAGCAACGGCCGCGGGGATGGCAGCTTTCAACACCAGGCCTACGACGTGGGCGACGACCCTTGGGGGGTCGCCAGCGGTGATTTGGATGGCGATCACTTACTGGATGTGGTTACCGCCAACAATGGGGCCGGCTCGGTGACTCTTTATTGGGGACAAGGTGGCGGCGCTCTTGGCGATAGAGCTGATCTGGCGGTGGCGGCCGGCACCCAGCAGGTTTTGGTGGCCGATTTCAACGCCGATCATATCCCGGACATTGCCACCGCCAATGCCACTGGCAGCAGCGTAGGCATTTTGCTGGGGCAGGGTGCCAACGGCAAGGGCAACCGCAGCTTCTCCGCTCCTCTTTTCTATTACGTGGGTGCCTCGGTGGCCGTGCGCGCGATTACGGCTGGGGACTTCAACGCCGATGGTATCATCGACCTGGCCGTGGCGAGTTTCAGCGGTGGTTCCGGTAAGGACGTAACCGTGTTTCTGGGCGGCGGCGCCGATGGCAAGGGTGACGGTACTTTTGTTGCCACTTATCACTACGAGGCCGGCAGCAGTCTGGTTGGTATTGTTACGGCCGATTTCAACGCCGACGGCATTTTAGACCTGGCGGTGGCGGCCATGAACGATAGCGCCATCGACGTATTGCTCGGCCAAGGCAGTGATGGGCGAGGCGATGGAAGTTTCGGCGGACGGACTGCCTATGCCACTGGGAGCAACACTTGGCCGGTCTCGGTTTTTCCCGCCGATCTGGATGCCGACGGTATCCTGGATCTGTCCGTTGCCGAATGGGGAACGAACAAAGTCAGTGTTCTCTGGGGCAACGGCAGTGGCGGTCGGGGAGACGGTAGCTTCGGCGGCAAGACTGCTTATGGCGTGGGTACCTCGCCAACCACCGCCGTGGTTTTCGATGCCACCGGCGATGGTTTGCCCGATTTGGCGGTTTGCAATTACAACAGTAACAATCTAACCCTACTGGCCGCTGGCGGCAGCGCGGGATTGGGGGATGGCAGTTTTGTGCTGGCCGGCATGGTGGCCACGGCATCCTCACCGCGTGATTTGGTGACCCACGATTTCGACGCCGATGCCATCCTCGATTTTGCCGTGGTGCATGAGGCCGATGCCAGTGTTGGCTTCTATGGTGGCGGGGGTAATGATGGCCGGGGCGATGCGGTGTTTGTCGCCGCTTGGTCGGCAGCCACCGGTGCCTCTCCGCAGGGCTTGACCACCGCCGACATCGACGGCGACCGAATTTCTGACCTGATCGTCGCCAACACCGGCAGCGGCCAAGCCGGCGTTTTGGTGGCCGATGGGAGCAATGCCCGGGGCTTGGGTAGTTTTGCCGGGCAAGTGACCTATGCCGCCGGCAGCAATCCGGTGGCGGTGGCGGCAGCGGATTTGGACGATGACAAGATTGCCGACTTGATCGCGGTCGACCAGGCCGGTGCGTTAAGTACCCGTTTGGGCGGTGGGGTAGATGGTGAGCCGACCGGTAGCTTCGGGTCATTGCAAACGACGGCACTGTCTGGCCAACGGGCCGGCTTGGCGCTGGGAGACCTGAACGAAGATGGCGTCCTCGATTTGGTGGTGGTAAACTCGACGGCCGGCGAAGTCGATGTATTGCTGGGCGATGGCGCGGGTGGTTTCAGCGTGGCCGCCGCGGTGACGGTTGGGGCCGAGCCGGTGCATGTGCTGCTTACGGATTTAAACGCAGACGGTTCGCTCGACCTGGCGGTGGCCAATCGCACGGCGGCCACGGTGAGCGTAAGACTGGGCGCCGGCAATGGTGCTTTCAGCGGCAGCGCCAATTTTGCCGTGGGCGCCGGGCCGGTGATGCTGGCCGCGGGCGACTTCAACGAAGACGGTGTGCTCGACCTGGTGACTGCGAACCATGCCGGGGCATCCATCAGCGTGCTCATCGGTCAAGGTGGTGGCAATTTTGCCGCCGCCGCCCAACTCGACCTGGGGGGCGAGCCCAGTGCCGTGGTGGTGGGCCATTTCGACTGGGATGGCCGGCTCGACCTGGCGGTAACTGATCAGGACGGGGATGCGATATTGATTCTGCGCGGGCAAGGAGTTTGTTCCGCTCTTAATTGACTATCCCCACCAATCGCAGTAACTTAGATACAATCATGAGTGACGAAAAAGCCGTGTTCCGCTTCGGCAAGTATGACCTGATTGCTCACTTGGCCACTGGTGGCATGGCCGAGATCTATCTGGCTCGGCAGTCCGGCATTGGCGGTTTTGAAAAGCTAGTGGTTATCAAACGAATCTTGCCGCACCTGGCGCGGGAAGAACTGTTTGTGCAAATGTTTTTTGACGAGGCCCGAATTGCCGCCCAACTCAACCACCAGAATGTAGTTCAGATTTACGATTTGGGCCACGTCAATAATCAGTTTTTTATCGCCATGGAGTATCTCGAAGGGGAGAGCCTGGCCGAGCTGATGCGTCAGAAGCGCAAGCTGCGCAAACCTTTGTCGCCGGTCTTGGCCGGTGGCATCACCATGCAAATGCTCGAGGGTCTGCACTATGCCCACACGGTGGTGAGCCCGGATGGCAAGTCGCTCAATGTTGTCCACCGCGACGTCAACCCCCAAAACATTTTTGTCTTGTACGCAGGCGGGGTGAAGCTGGTTGATTTTGGCATCGCCAAGGCCAAGAACCGCTTTTCGAAAACCGAAACCGGCATGCTCAAGGGCAAATACGGTTACATGTCCCCGGAGCAAATCCGCAACATGTCCTTAGATGCCCGCTCCGATGTCTATTCGGCCGGAGTGGCCTTTTGGGAGATGCTGACCGGGCGCAAGTTGTTTCGGCAACCGAGTGAATTGGAGATTCTAAAGGCCATCACCGAAGAAGATCCGCCGCCGCCCTCTTCGATTAATCCGGCGGTGCCGCCAGAGCTCGATGCCATTACCATGAAGGCCTTGCAGCGCGCGCGCGAGCTTCGGTACCAATCGGCCGGCGAAATGCGTATGGAGCTGTCCTATGCCCTCAAGCGCAGCCGGGAACCCTCCGATACCGTAGCCATCGGCGAACAAATGCATGCCTTGTTTGTCCAGCGCATGGTTGGCAAACGCAAGCTGATTCAAAGGGCCCAACGGCGTGGTGCCGACTTTGGCGATAGCCTGTTTGGCAGTCTAGAGAAACCCCGCTCGGATACCGAGCCGTCGATTTCTCGCAATACGCCCTCCTACATTGTGCCCCTGCCGGAAGATCCAGTCTCCTCCGGGGTACAAAGTCTTGAGGTGGGCACTGGTACGACCCAAACCCGCGCCAGCGATCGGGTGCTGATATTTTCTATTCTGGCCGCCGGGCTGATGGGCGCCCTGGTGGTGGTGTTGGTCATGTGGTTTGTCAGCCAAGATCAAAAGAAGGAGGCGCCGGCGCCGAAGGCCGCCGCGGCCCCCGCCCAGCAAAAACTACCGCCGCCGCCACCGGTGGCAGCCGAGCCAGTGCCGGTAACGGAGCCCGCTCCAGGCAAAAAATCCCTGGCCCCCAAAGCGCGCAAAGGCAAGCGGCGCCCGGTCCGCAAACAACGCAAGCGGACTTTGGCAAAAAAGAAAGAGGCCAATCAAAGCCAGACTCCGCCTACCGCTTCATCGCCGGTCGAATCGAAAGCACCCGGCCGTTTGCGTCTGGCCACCATGCCCTGGACCACGATTTATCTGGGCAAGCGCAAATTAGGCGTGACTCCCATCGTCGATCTGAAATTGCCCCCCGGCCGCCACACGCTAAGGGCGGTCAATCCAGGTAAGAACATCGATCGTCAGATAGAAATCGTCATCCAAGCCGAGCAGACCACCTCCAAGACCGTCCGCTTTTAGCAGGACTTGAAAACCAACAGGCGGTAGCATATATATGGACGTGGCGTTGATCTTGAACTCGCGCTTGCTGGCGCGGCAGAAAGGAAGGCACCATGGCCACCGAAATCAAGAAAGTCGATCCGGGCAACAAGAAACCGATTCCGACGGATTATTCCAAGCTGGGATTTGGGCTGCATTTCTCCGACCATATGTATCTGATGGAGTATGAACGGGGACGAGGATGGCATTCGCCGAGAATTGAGCCCTATCGCCCGCTGAACCTCGATCCGGCGGCCATGGTCTTGCACTATGGGCAAGAGGTATTTGAGGGCATGAAGGCCTATCGCGGCAAAGATGACGGGGTGTATATGTTCCGCTATCTGGATAACTTGCAGCGGCTGAACCGGTCCTGCAATCGCATGGTCATCCCGCCCATCGATATAGAGCAGGTAGGCGAAGGTTTGAAAGAGTTGGTCTTGCTGGATCAAGAATGGATTCCCAAGAGCGAAGGTTGTTCTTTGTATATTCGTCCCAATGTGATTGCCACCGATCCTTTCCTGGGCGTGCGGCCTTCCGAGACTTACTTGTTCTACATCATCGCCGGGCCGGTAGGCGCCTATTACCCGCAAGGTTTTAACCCGGTTAGCATTTTTGTCTCCGATAAATATGTCCGGGCTGTGCAAGGGGGCATTGGCGAGGCCAAGACCGCCGGCAACTATGCCGCCAGTCTGTTGGCCCAGATGGAAGCCAAGGAGAAGGGTTTCCCGCAAGTGTTGTGGCTAGACGGCAAAGAGCACAAGTACATCGAAGAAGTCGGCACCATGAATATTTTCTTCAAGTTTGGCGATGAAGTGGTCACCAGTCCGCTGACCGGTAGCATTTTGCCGGGCATTACCCGCGATTCGGTGATCCAGTTGCTGCGGAAATGGGGCATCAAAGTCAGCGAGCGGCTCTTTACCATCGACGACGTGATCGCCGGCCAGAAAGATGGCAGTCTCTCCGAGGCCTTTGGCAGCGGCACTGCCGCCGTGATCTCTCCTGTGGGCAGCGTCCATTACCAGGGCCAAGACTACCAAGTGGCCGATGGCAAAACCGGCGAAATATCGCAAAGACTCTACGATCATTTGCTCAGCCTGCAATACGGAAAAGGCGAAGACGAATTCGGTTGGATGACTCGCTTGGCTTGATGCGCGTTAGGTCTCGTCTACCCGGGCCAGTACCAGGGTAATGTTGTCCTTGCCGCCTCGTTCGAGGGCGGTATTGACCAATCGTTCGGCCGACCAATGCAGGTCCGAGGCTTGAATAAGCCGCGGGAACTCCGCATCACTAATGTGGCCGGTCAGGCCATCGGAACAAAGCAAGAAAACATCGTGACGCTTATAGCGCAGGATGCGGGTATCGACTTCGACATAGTCATGAGAGCCGACCGCCCGGATGAGCAAGTTGGACATGCGCGAGCTGCTGGCCTCTTGCTCGGTCATTTTCCCCCGGCGGACCATTTCGGCTACATAGGTGTGATCACTGGTGACCTGCCGAAGTTGTCCCTCGCGCAGCATGTAAATGCGGCTGTCACCCACATGGGCCAAAAAGGCGGCTTCGGGTTGGACCAGCAGCAGCGACAAGGTGGTGCCCATGCCTTTGCGTGCTTTGTCCATCTCTGATACGCCGAATACTTGATAGGCAGCGGCCCGGATGGCATTTTCCAACATGCGGCGCAGGTTCTCGGCATTACCCGGGTCATGATTTTGTTGAAAGGCTTTGATGATGGCGGCGCCGGCCAGAACGTGATCGTGCAGGCTGGCCACCGCTTCCTGGCTGGCGACATCGCCGGCGGCATGGCCGCCCATGCCATCGGCCACCGCGATTAGGCCTAGCTCCTCGTCCACCAAAAAGGCGTCTTCGTTGTGTTCGCGTTTTCTACCCACGTCGGTTTTGGTTACGATATTGAGTCTCATCTGCCTTTGTCCTGGGTCGAGGCGAAATATTCAACAAAGAGGGCCTTGCTGTCAACCATAGAAGCATGTCCAAGCATGTCGTTCTTCACTTGAATGCGGGGCCGGGTGCTTGGTATGGTTGGGCACTCTCCAGGAGGGGGGTTGTCATGATGCGTACCTTTTGGGTTTTGAGTTTTCTGGTATTGGCCCTGATTTTGGCTGGTGCTTGCGGCGCCCGGCGCTCGGTGGACCGGGCGGTGATTCCCGCGGGGGTGGTCGATCAAACCATTCCGGCCCGGGTGTTGACCGTGGACGTGGATGAGAAGAATTTGGCCGTGGCCAATCAATCCGCGGGGCGGGACTATTTGCGCAAGATGTTGGTGGGTTTGTTGGCCCGAAAACTAACCAACTTGGGTTTCGAACCCCAAAGTGCCAACCAGTTGGCTGCCGGCGGGACGCTCGAGGATTTCAATATTCACGGACATCGGGAGAAAGTACGGCTGTCCGCTGGTACCAAGAACAAGGTGGTGCGGAAGAAGCTGTGGGACGTACGCGGTCGCTTGCGGGTGCTGCTGACCGACACCGATGTGGGTGTTTTGGGTCAGCAACTAGGCGCTTTGCCCGTGGTCTCGATCGAAAGTGCCCAGAAGGCGGCGGATTATTTGGCCGGCTATACCGCGCTGGGCCCAGAACGGACGCAACTAGATGCTTGGCGTCTCAAATTGGGGAAGAGCTGGCAGGAATTACTGGAACACTATTTGACGGTTCGCATGGACGTGGCGGTGACAGAGTCGGCGGCGTATTTACAGGCGCTAGACGATGCGGCCGGGGCTGTGGGGGCCTTTCTGGGCCATTTCCCCAAGCACCAGGCTTTGACTAAACTGGAGAAGGTTTTTTCTTTGGCGGCTTTGAAGTGGGTGCGTGGCATTGAACTCAACACCGAGAATCACCCGCGCATTGAGAATCGTATTCAGCAGGTGGCAGACAAAATCGGCCATCACTTGCCCGGTGTGATTGCCTACCTGCACCGCGATTACGAGCTGGCCTGGCGCGATCGGCTCAAGCAAAGGGATGATACCAGCACCGAATTTCCTGCCCTGCGTCAGGAATTCTTACTGTTTTTGGACCTCTTTCCCCAGTCGGATTTCTATCCAGAGCTCGAACTGCGATTTTTGGCTCGTTGGGTTGGGTATCTGCTTTCTTCTCGCCCGGACGGCCTTGGAGAATTGCTGGACTTCGCGCAGCAAGTGCTACTGTGTACCCAACGTTTTCCGTCCTATGCCCAGTTAGACGAGGTGCGCGCAGCTCTGGGTAAACAATGTCTTGCGGTACTTGCCCAAGAGCAGCCGGTTGATCTGACCCAGATGACAGAGGTCAAAAAAGCCGTATCTCACTGTCGGTTGGTATGGCCCCAAAAAGAGGGAATTGCGATCGAGGCCCGCATCACCGCTATTGAGGATCGCCTGCTCAAGGCCAAGGAAGATCGACGAGAAAAAGTGGCTTTGAAAGATTTAACCTTCTTCGTCGATTGGGACCAGGCGGTAGCGTCGCTTGCTTGGGGGCGTGGTTTGAAGGAATGGCCGATGGGCGACGGCTTTGCCCAAAAGTGGGATCGGGGCGAGGACGCTGGTCCGGATTGCCAGTGCACGCTTGACCCGGACGAGCCTTGCCGGGTTTTCGACAGCGAAGGAGCCCACGGTGGTTTTGAAGTGGTGGCCCGATTTTTTGAAGGACGCCTCAACGGAGTCGATTTGTGTCAGGTGTATGTCGGATCCAACCTGCCCGCGCTGTATCGTTTTTTCGCCCGCCGATATCGCAAAACCCATTCCAGTCGCGAGGCCGCCGCTTTTCTCACCGGCAAC
The DNA here is from genome assembly GCA_030591445.1 of Deltaproteobacteria bacterium. Lineage (GTDB taxonomy): Bacteria > Myxococcota > B64-G9 > B64-G9 > B64-G9 > JAUVBB01. The sequence goes on from JAUVBB010000127.1 coordinate 14,317, forward strand.
AGTGGGCTTTCCCTGGATCGTGTCGTTGGTTTTGCCAACGCCAAAGAAAAGATAGTCACTCTGGCCTGTGCCACCGGCATGTGCACCATCCGCTACCGCTATGCTCCTTTGTATCGGGCCCAGCAGCAGCAGGAGAACCAAGATCGAATCGACCGCAAAGAAGGGCGGGAACGGCAAAGAGCGGCTCGGGTGGCCCAGGGTTGGCAGATCGGTGATTGCGTGAAATGGGCTTGCCGGGGAAACTGTCGCTTTCAGGGGCAGGTCAAGAGCAAGCAAGCCCAGAAATATCTGCTGACCATTACCCGTTCCGAGCGAGATCCGCGCGAAGTAGGCAAGCGCAAGTGGATTTTGGGCAGCGAGTTGTATGACTGTCGCTAAGGCAAGATTGGTTTTTTGGTTTACACATCCCCTCGCTGTGGGTTAACGTGAAACACAGGCGGGGGCCGACAACCCGGAGTTTGTCGCCCATGAAGTGTGCAGTCTCGGTCATATGGTTTACTGTTTTGGTCGGTTGGGCGCCGACGGTAATTGCCGATGCCGGCGTAGATGCCGGTATAGATTCTCCTATCCAACTCAGCATCATCGGCACCAGCGATTTTCACGGCGCCCTGGAGGCCAAGCAAGGCAAAGTCGTCGGCGGCCGCAAGGTCGGCGGTATCGATATCATTGCCGCCTATATCAAAGCCCTTCGCGAGCAAGACCCCGGCAGCTTGGTGCTGGTGGATGCCGGTGATATTTACCAGGGCACTTTGCTTTCGGCCGCCACCGAGGGCCAGGCGGTCATTGAGTTTTACAACGAGATTGGCTATGACGCCGCGGTGGTGGGAAATCACGATTTTGATTTTGGGCCAGTGGGGTATCACTCCACGCCGGTTGGTCGGCACGAAGATCCGCTTGGTGTGATCAAGCTGCGGCTGACCCAAGCAAAGTTCCCCTTCATTACCGCCAATATCTATGAGCGGGCCACTGGAATGCCGGCATCCTGGCCTAACCTGCACCGGTACACCATTATCGAGAAAAAAGGCGTAAAAATTGGTCTGGTCGGGCTGACTTCGGTCAATACTCCGTTGATTACCAATCCGGCCAACGTCTCCTCGCTGGAGTTTCGTCCTTTGTTGAGCACCCTGCGCCGCGTGTTGCCCGAGTTGCGTGCCCAGGGCGCGACCGTGATTGTGCTGGCCCTCCATGCCGGTATTCGCGAAGAGCTCCAAAGCGGAAAAGCCTTGGGCCCCACCGCCGATTTGGCCCGGGCTTTGTCTCCGGGCGAGGTTGATGTCATTGTCTCCGGCCATGCGCATACGCCTTTTTCGGGGCTGGTCAATGGCATCCCGGTGGTGCAAACCTGGGCCAAGGGGATCGCTTTTGCCCGCATCGATTTGGCCGTGGATCCGACCAGCAAACGGGTGCTGGCCGACAAGACCCGCTTGCACCAGAACACTTTCTTTTTCCGGACCGACCGCCTGGGCAATCCGCCGGTGTACGCCGGAAAAACCATTCGGCCGTCCCCTCATTTTATCGAGCG
>JAUVBB010000385.1 GCA_030591445.1 Deltaproteobacteria bacterium
CACAACCCGACCCTCCTGCATGGCGGCAACGGCCTGCAGTGCCTCGTCCCTTCCATGCTGCTGCAAGATGCGCTTGAACACTTCCAGGATGCAAATGGTTGGAACTATCAGCTTGCCGGCATCTTCGATGGGGTCGGCGAAAAAACCCGCGTTCGGCCCGGCGGCAAAGTACTCGAGCCATCCACAGGAGTCTACCAGGTTCATACACGATCCTCTTCTTCACGCGAGACGCTGGTATCCATGCCTTTGAGAAAACCCCTGAGCATTCGCGCCGGTTTTACTGGCACCAACTCGATGCGGCCCTCGTAGGCAAAAACGCGCAACTTCTCTCCCGGGCGAAGAGAAAGATTTTCGCGTATTCGCTTGGGAATAACTACCTGAAACTTTGGAGAAATAGTGACGGTTTCGCTTCCCGTTTCCATGACACCCTCCATCGATAAGCATCTTGTAATACGATAACGCAATCGATAACCAATGTCAACGACAGGGGTTTGTCAGACATTAGGCGTCTATCGTCAAATAAGGGTCGTGCATGGGGTCGGGTCTTGTCATTTGACACTTAGAGTTTAGCTGCTGGTCGGAGAGCAAGTGTCAAATGACAAGACCCCATTTGGGGGCTTCGAGTATCTCCGTCCCCTGGTTTTTTTCACTTCTATGCAATTTTGCAAAAGTGTAGTCTTGAAGGCTACGCCTGGTAAGATGTTGTAAAGGTAAATGAAAATATAGGTCCGCCTGTTTTTCTTCTTGGGAATTGACTCCTGTCCGCAACACTTGAAGTTATTACTGTTTCGTAAGCACATGTTATTACAAGAGAAAAAGAATGGTTCGATTTGGTCTGATTCTTGCGGTGCTTGTCTTCGTTCGCAGGTTGTGATGATTTCATCAAAATTTCAAAGGGGAGAAACACATGAAAGCCAAGACAGAAGTTAAGAGCGGCAATTTTTGGGGATGGACGTATTAGTTAAGTTGTAGAATTTGTAGACCAAGCGTCGTGCACGGCCGCATTGCGGTGAGTTCGATGGTTGGTTTTACCTGAGTAAGAGCGGTGTGGTGGAGGGTGGTTAAGACGCCTTTCCTGACCGTGTAGCTCAGGGGGCTGAATGGGCCACCGGCGGGGACAATTTTCTCTCCGCGGTTCATACGTGCCAAAAGAGGAAGAAAGAAGGCATTGCTTAGGCAGTGCCTTTTTTTTTGTCGTTCCTTATGGTTTGGCACCAAAAAATGCTTACCGATTCCCTGCTCAAGGTCAGCCCCATGGCGCAGCTAAGATTGGAAAACTACCTGCTTCTCGTCTTGGAAAAGCGCAGAGCTAAATCCGCAGGATAGTAAGCAGGAGAAAGAAGACCAAAATCAGGGCATGGGTGGTTTTGCCGAGCACGGTGGGGTGAATGGCTTGGGGGCCGTGGCGAAAAAAGCGCTAGATGGCGGCGATGAGAATGCCTGGATAGCGAAGGGCGGCCGCAAAAAAGCGTTGCCAAGCGCCGGGGCGATAATGGCCTGCCGCCAATTCGGCCAAAAGGCGGCGGGCAAATTCCGAGGAGAGCGGGGGCTCAGTCATGGGTGATTTTTGCAAGAGCGGTAGTTAGTTCGCTCATCGGGGGTCGATGGTCCGGGCGCAGAGAGCGAAAGGCATAACCCAAGACGCCCTGGGCATCGATGAGGAAGTCGCCGCCTAACTGATTTAAGTCTTCGCCCGTTTTGGGACGTTCGATTTTCTTGCCGGAGGCGGCGTAGCCAAGATATTTGAGCACGGTTTTGGGATGCCAAACCTGCCAGGTGTTGCCTTTGCCCAGGTCATATTCACGGTAGGCAAGTTGTTCGGGATCGGCGGCGATGGGGAAGGGCAGATTGAGATTGCTGCGAAAGCGGGCCAGCTCTTCAACTTGAGCAAAGGAAATAACCAGGGCGGTGGCGCCCATCTTTTCGAATTCTTGCCAGTGGTCGCGCACCTGCCCGAGGTGCTCTTGACAAGGAAGTCAGAGTAAATGACGGATGAATATTAATAGCAGGGGATGGCCTTGAAAATCGGACTTGGCGATTGGCTTGCCTTCGGTCCCCAGAACGGAAAAATTTGGAGCGGGTTGACCGATTGCGACATTCATTCTTTGCCTCCGCAACGTGCAAATAGCCGGCGGGTCCAGGTCCCAATTCCGCGAGTCAAAAAGCGTTGGTCGACCAAGCCGCGACTACATCGAGGTAAAAAGCCACCAGCTGAGCAAGGCATCAAAAGCGAAGAAGGTGATGGCCAAAGCTAGAATCGGCTTGCCGCCGGTTTCGCCACCGGGAGACAGGAAGGCTTCTTGCGGATCTTCCGGATTGTGCCAAACCGCTACGCTTTGACCGACTGGAAACTGATCAGCGATGAGTTGGGCATGGGCGGGTGAAGAGAAAGAGACCCGTTGGCGGGCGATTTGTTCGCAGTGGTGTTCTTGATTGTTCACTTGGTATTGGTAGCGGACCGCGGCCCAGAATGAGGTGATGTCCTGGCCTCGTTTGCCCTTGCGGACCCCCTCTTTTACTCCAGAAGAAACAATGGCGCCCTTCGTCTGGGGCCAGTTGTGTCGCTTGCGGGTGGAGAAATACTGAATCAGGCTGAAGATGCCCGCCAAACCAAACATTCCGGGGACGACGAATTTGGCGATTAACAGTTGGGTGCTTGGATCCATTGCTTTCCTCGTGCCCGATTGGGTGGGCAATTTGTTGTAACGGTTTCGGCTTCCCGGGTCAAACGAGATTCTGCCGATCTGGGTAGAACTGTTGCTTCTCTGCCACAATGTCTGCGTCTGGATACGACATTTAGACCAGATCCTCTCGGAAATCTGAGGACCATGAAATCGGTCTGGAGTTGGAAATATATATTTTACCGAGAGTTGGATGGTGAATCCCACTTTGGCACGAGAATTGGATCGCTTCTAAGGCCAAAGACGGGAGGTCGTGATGATGAATACCAACATTTCGCCGGTGACGGCAGTGGCATTGTCGGTGGAACCTTTTCACGAACGTATGCGCCAGTTCACAGAACTCCAAAGTGCCCAGATCGAGTTGAGCAACAAGATCCAGCGCTTGATGAGGGCTTTGAAGACTGCGCAAAACTCAGATCGTGATGAGCTGGTCTGGGTTCCCGGGGGGCTGGAAAATCCCGTCGATCCCGGCACCTATGGTCAGACATGGGACGAACATAGGAAACGACAGCAAAGAATTTGGCAAAGGGTAAAGATGATGGCGGCCGGCTTGCCCGGCAATGCTCGTAGTGGCGTCGAACGGCACCTGCGTGACATCGGCATGATCGCTCGCAGCGAGGTCGAGCTGAAATGTTCGCTACTGCAGGTTCAGCTGCGCGCAATGTCAGCGGCGGTAAAACACCTGGCGGCCGATATGGGTAAGATTATGGACAAAGCCGGCATACGTGGAGCACAGCCGAGCTTAGCCTGAATTTTGGGTCGAGGTCGTTGGTGCCGGCTCGTATTTTCGGGCCACTTTCATCAGTTCTCTCATCTCTCGAGTAACCCGCGCGTGAAATTCTCGGGTCAATTCAGCGAAGTCGCCTTCGCCCTCTTTCCAAGGGGGCGGCATGATCGGTTCTGATAGAAAATGTATCAGTTTGACGGGCTTGGGCAACAGGGTGGGTCCCCAACCCTTGAGCAGCACAAAGGGCCACTTGAGATGTTGGTACATCCACTTGGTAAGCGCGTTGGGATAGATATCGAACAAATCATCGGCCCGCGGGCAGGCGGCCAGAACGATGGGAGTCTGGGTGCGCAGGGCCAGTTTGACAAAACCACGTCGCTTTTTCCAGAGCACTTGGTAACGTTGTTCTTTGGGGCGCAGGGCCTCGCGCATGCCGCCGGGGGCAACTGCCAGCAATTGCTCCTCGCGCAGGGCTTTTTCGGCATTTTCATGGCTGGCTTCCAACAAACCGATCCGGCTGGCGAATTCGCCTACGGATGGAAACAAAAAGAAGTTGGAATCGGCCAGGCCCAGGGGATGGCGCTTGCGTTGGATGAGAATGGCGGCGCCCAATAAGAAACCGTCGTAGGTGGCAAAACTATGATTGAGAACCAGTAGGGTTCTACCCTTGGCCGGAATTCTTTCTAGCCCATGCACCTGGTAGTGGTTGTAGACCGCCAACACGTTTAAAAACGGGCGGATCTTTTCCATCAGCTTGTTCTTAATGGGCGGGCCTTCGAAGGGTTTATCCCAGATTTTCATTTTTGTTTTCATGCGGATTGCTCACAGGGCTTAGATGCTCAAGCGGAAAACCTCCATGATGTCGAGAGAATCTTCCAGTAGGGTGATTTGGGACAGCATTTCGCGAATGCCGGGCGGAACATGCTCGATGAAAGGCTGGAAATCGCGCATGAAATCCGAGGCCAGGCGGTTGGCGCGCACCTCGTATTCGCCATCGTCCAGGGCCTGTAAGCGAGGATTGAGAATTTTGTCATCCACGCCGGGACAGGTGGTGGGAGTTTCAAACTGAAACACCGGGTCGGTTTCGTATTCTACTTGCTCTAATTGACCGGCCAAGACCGCGTGGACCATGGCGCGGGAATCGGCGATGGCTACGCGCTCGGCGCGACCTTCGGGTTCGCCACTGTAACCGGTGTTCATCAGCCAGCACTGGGTGCCGTGTTTCTTGAGGCGAGCCAAAAAGAGCCCCGCATAACGATGGGGTTCGATGCTAAGAGGCGCGGCGCCGAAGCAAGATTCGAACAACACCCGGGCTGGATCGTCGCCAATCTCATCGTCTTCGGCGCGCGGCCGATAACTAGAAAGGAAGGTGAACAAGGCCTGCTCGGGAGTCAGGCGCGCGATTGGCGGCAAGACTCCGTAAGGGTCACGGGTAAGGAGAAAGAGGTTTTTTGGCTGTCCGCAGGTGCCCGAGCGAATGGCGCCCGGGATGTGGCTGACCGGGTAGGCGGCCCGGGTGTTTTCGGTCAGAGCCAGATCTGAAAAATCAACGCGGCGCTTGGACTGATCGAGGGTGACATTTTCCAGAATGGTGCCAAACATGCGGGTACAGTCATAGACCTGCGGCTCGTCCTGCGGGGATACATTGGCCACCTTGGCGTAACAACCCCATTCGTAATTGAACAAGCCATTGTCATCCCAGCCATGATGATCGTCGCCGATCAGGCGCCGTTTGGGGTCGGTGGCCAAGGTGGTCTTGCCCGAACCGGCCCGGCCCAAAAAGAGGGCGCTATCGCCGGCCTCGCCAACATTAACCGCACAACGTAGCGACAGGGCTTCTTCTTGCGGGATCAGGGCCTGGGTTAAGGCGAAGACTGCGTCTTTGATTTCGAAAGCGTAAGAAGTACCGCCGATGAGGACAATTTTCTTTTCCAAGTGGATGACCACGAAGGCCGAAGAGTGGGTGCCGTCCAACTCGGGCAAGGCCTGGAAGCCGGGAACATGCAAGAGGGTGACGTCGGCGGCAAAGTCGTGAAGCTGGTCTTGGTCCTGGATCTGAACGAAGAGGTTGCGGGCAAAAAGACTGTGCCAGGCAGTCTCGGTGGCGATGCGGAAAGCCACTTGCCGGTCGGCTTGTCTGCCCGCCTGGCAGTCTTGCACGTACAGATCGCGGTTTTGCAGATAGGCCAACATGCGCATGAGCAAGTTTTCGAAGCGCTCCTCGCTCATAGGTTTGTTGCGGCCGCTCCACCAAACCTGTTCCGTAGCGCCGTCGGCTTTGACCACATAGCGGTCATCGGCGGAGCGTTCGGTGTGCATGCCCGTGCGTACCACCAGTGGGCCGAGGTGGGACAAGAGACCCTCTCGATTCTTGACCGCCTCCTCGTACAAGGCCGGCGTCGACAAGTTTCGTTTTAGCTGGCCCAAATTCTTTTGCGCCAGGCTTTCAAAGTCCAATAGGGAGTCGATTGCGTAAGTCATGATCGTCTGCTCCTATGCCTTTACAGTTTGCCGATGGCGGAAAGCGCATGAATCACCAACTTGCGCATCATGCGTTCTTTAGACCCCTTGGGATTGTCCAGTTGCAGCCGGGCCAGATAAGGCTGGGCCTTATCGGGGACTTTCATGGTTGCCACCGCCTTGCTCAAGCTGGAGATTTTTTTCATCCCTTGAGACATGCGGGCTTTGAGGGTCTTGAGTGCTTTGCCGATGACCAGCTCTTCGTCGGTGAAGTCGGTGCCGAAGGGGAAGGGTGGGAAGAAACCATCTTTTCGATAGGGCGAAAGCAGGGCTTCCAGACGCTCGGGCGTGTTGTGTAAAAAGCGCGCGGGGATTTGGTAATCGCCGCCGATTTTGCCCGCTTGCTTGGCCTGGGCCAGCAAATCATCTTGAAAGCGGGAATCGGTGATATTGAGCAGAGCGGCGATGATTTCCTGGTCGCTTTTGCCGCGCAGATTGGCGATACCATATTCGGTGATGACAATGTCGCGCAGGTGGCGGGGGATAGTGATGTGGCCGTAGTTGAAGACAATGTTAGAGACGATGTCTTTGCCCTTGGCCCGAAGACCTTTGCACATCAGGATGGAACGGCCGTTCTCCAGGGCGTGGGCCTGGGAGACAAAGTTGTATTGGCCACCGACGCCGCTGACCATTTGCCCGCTCTCCAGACCGTCGGAGACCACCGCGCCCGATAGCGTGACCATCAGGCAGGCATTGACGAAACGTCCGTGTTGCCGTTGCAGCACACGCAGCTCTTCGGTGCCGTATTCATTGGCGTACAAGTGATTGGTGTTGAGCACGCTGGTCATGTGGATGCGCTTGCGTTCTTCTTCGCTCATATCGTTGAGCGCCTGGTAGAAACTCTGCGGGCCCAGATAGAAGCCGCCGTGGATGAGAATTTCGTTTTTTAGCTTGCTGCCCAGGCAGGTTTCGAAAATGCGGTTGCGATTGGCTTCTTCGCCCAGGTCGGCGGGAATTCGGTCGCTTCCGTTTTGGATAAAGCCGTCTTGGTAGGAAAGCTCCGTTTTGAAGATGCCGAATTTTTGCAGGAAGTCGAAGTCTGCTTGGGTCAGCTGCGCTTGGATGGACCC
>JAUVBB010000388.1 GCA_030591445.1 Deltaproteobacteria bacterium
GGTCTGGCCGCCCGGCAATTGCTACCCTGGGAAGTATCGGGAGATGAGCAAGTCCATAGCATCGACTGCGAACTGAACAATATTGAAAAGCAGCCGATTACCAACCTTGTCTTTGATGATGGCAGGTAAATGACATGAGACCGAAGCTCTGGCCCTTGCTGCTTATGATGATGTTTGCAGTCGCTGGTTGTCTGAGTAGCGGAAGCGCAGGGATCGATGATGGCGGTAGTGACGGCGCCAATCTCGACGGCGATAGCGACGGCGGGGGTGATATTGGCACCAAGCCGGATTTTGATCCGGAATCAGAGTTTCTCTTGTTCATCCCTCCGGAGACCAGTTTGTGCTTTGGTTTTGCCGAGGGCCGCGATTGGCGGCAAGAATTGGCGATGGTGGGGAAAATAGATCTCAAGCCCGGCTACTATATTTTGCCTCGGCAGTCGGCCGGCTTCTCCCTGGAACTGGTTGAGCGGATTGTCTTTGGACCCGATCACCAAGACTTGGTGCCCAGCGCTGACCTGGCCCAAGTGGAGCCCGTTTTTCAAGACTGGGGCCTTTATGGGCAGTGGAGCTATTTTGCCCGTAAGAACTACACCGGATCCGGAGAAAGCTATCGTCTGCAAGTGCAGTTAACGGTTGTGAAAGTCTACGATCAGTGGCCGGCCGAAGTGGAGCTGGGTGCGCAGCCCGAGGCGGTGGTGGCCACGGCTGAGTTGCTGATAGGCCCGGGTGAAAAATCGCTAGATGAGATACAGCGCTTTGGTCTTTGTGCTCTGGAAGAAAGCAGCCGTAGGCTTTTTACCGCCGATACCATGGCTGCCGAACATTTGGTTTTAGACGTGCGCCAAGGTCTTTATGGCGATTCTTGCCTGTCCACGGGGGAGACCGAGTGCTTGTTCTTTACCCGGGCCGAACTGCGCCTGAACGAGGGCCTAATCGACATTAGCGATCGCCTGCGGCTGGTGTACGTGGGTTCCCATCACAATTGGAACGATCGCTTCCTGATTCTGCTCGAACCCGCTATTGGCGATGCCAGCTTCTTGCTGGTTGTTGCCCCCAGTTTCATGGGCGATCCGGGCCAGGTTCTGCGCTTGGATGTCGATGGGGTCGAGATCAGTCGTGCTGAAATCACTGCGTGGCAGAGGCAGTAGCCGGGCTTGCTTATTTGACGCAGCGGATTCCGATGGTTGTGTTGTAATCAGCTTCCTCTTTGTAGGTGCGATTGGCACAGCGAGCGTAGAATCCATCGCAGGTGAAGCAGCCGCTACGGATGGCCCGTTGGGTGATGGAAGAATCCAGCCAGGCGCTGCCGTCGTTGGGCGCGCCATCGTAGGTGCTGTGGTATGCGTCTTGGGTCCATTCCCATACATTGCCGCCCATATCGCAAAGGTTTTGCGAACTGTTGCCCAGCGTTTTGCTGCACACCGCAAAGGTGTGCTCCAAGCCGCAACCAATGCCGCCGGCGTTAGGGTCATCGACGACGGCATAGTCGCAAGTGGCGTCTTCGTTACCCCAGGGGAAGAGGATGTTCTGACCGCCGCCGCGGGCTGCCGATTCCCATTCCGATTCGGTAGGCAGCCGACTGCCCGCCCAGGCGCAATAATGCTCGGCCTGGTAATGGGTAACGCAATTGATGGGGTGGTCCAGCCGGTCGGCCGGCTGATTGCAGTTGTCGTCACTGGCGTTGTTGTTGCAAGCGCCGGCATCCACGCAGGCCTGGTATTGGCTTACGGTCACCTCGGTGCGGCTAATTTCAAAGGCTGGGACACTTACCGAATGGGTAGGCATTTCGTCGGCGTCACCGGAATCCGAGCCCATGATGAAGCTGGCCGCCGGAATTTGCACCCATTCCAGGCCAGTGTCGCAGGTACCACAGGAACCCTGGTCGCAACACTCTCCGCTGGGACAGACGCCGCAATCCACGCCGCACACCGGATCGGGGCCGCATTCCTGGCTGCCGCATTGGGCTTCACATTGCTGCATGGTGATGTCATAGCCTTCGATCTCACTGTCGTCCCCATAGTCGGTAAGTTTGACGTAATAAGTGCCGGCTTGGAGCCCGATACCAAGGTACGAAAAGGCGTTTACGCCGTCATCATCATCACGGTCCAACTCGGTGAGGGATACGTCATAGAGATACAGGTAGGTATCAGCACCGTCATCGGCCGCCGTGGCCGGGGTGGTCTCGATCGAAACCTTGGTCGGGGCTGAAATGGTAAAGGCCCACCAATCATCATCTCCGGCCGGGCAAATGGAATGGGTTTGGGGAGTGTCGACCTCCAGTAAAACCGCGTCGCTGGAGTTGTTGTCGGGCTCAAAGTTATCCCCCGAACAGCTCAAGCAGGCAGCGTTCTCACAGCCATTCTGGCAGGTGGTGTCTTGGTAAGGATAGTTGCATTGGCCTTGATCGCAGGAACCGTTTGAGTAAGTGCGCAGGGTAGACGCATTGTAACAGTAAGTACTTGGTTCGTTGGTGCAGGTGATTTCGGTGCCGACGCAGCCGCCATTGTTACAAGTGTCATTGGTAGTGCAAGCGTCACCGTCGTTGCAGGTCGCGCTGTTGTTGTAATTGTACTGGCATTGGTCGTTGCTGCAGGTGCCGGTATCCACGTAACAGCCATTGGGCGGATTGTCGCAGACAATCGCGCTGCCGAGGCAGATGCCGTCGTAACAACTGTCGTTGCCGGTGCAGCCGTCGCCATCGGTGCAGGAGGCCTGGTTGTCGAAATCGTAGTGGCATTGGCCGGCGCTGCAGGCGCCCAGGTCTTGGTAGCAATCGTTAGGCGGTGTGTTGCAGGTCATGGGCGTGCCGGCACAGCTGCCGTTGTAACAGCGGTCCGTGGTGGTGCAAGCGTCACCGTCGGTGCAAGTGGCGCCGTTGTCGTAGGCGTATTGGCACTGGCCGTTGCTGCAAGTGCCCGGATCCTGGTAGCAGCCGTTGGGCGGGGTGTCGCAAACCATGGCGGTACCGGTACAGACGCCGTTTTGGCAGCTGTCGTTGGCGGTGCAGCTATCGCTATCGTTACAGCCGATGTTGTTTTGGAATCCATACTGACACTGGCCATCCGCGCAGGAACCCTGATCTTGGTAGCAAGAGTTGGGCGGCGTGCTGCAAGTCATGGCCGTGCCCAGGCAGATGCCATCGTGACAGCTATCGCTTACGGTACAGCTGTCGCCATCAGTGCAGGTGGCGTTGTTATCGACCTCATAAAGGCACTCGCCGTCGTTGCAGCTGCCGCTGCCGTAACAGGCATTGGGCGGGCTATCGCAAGCCATGGCGGTGCCGACACAGGAGCCCTGCGCGCAAGTATCGTTTACGGTACAGCTGTTGCCGTCGTTGCAGGTACTGGTATTGAAGGCATACTGACACTGGCCGTCTTCACAGGAACCTTGGCTTTGGAAGCAGCTATTGGGCGGGTCGTCGCAAGCCATGGTGGAGCCCGCGCAAGATCCCTGGCTGCAAGTATCGCCAGAGGTGCAGGAATCGCCGTCATCACAGCTGGCTTCGTCGTCGTATTGGTAAGTACACTGGCCGGCTTCACAACTGCCTTGGGCTTGGTAGCAAGCGTTGGGCGGGTCATCGCAGGTTATCTGAGTACCGCCGCAGCTGCCATCGAGACAAACATCGTCGAAGGTACAGCTATCGCCGTCGGTACAGGAGGTGCCGTTGTCATAGTCGTAGTGGCACTCACCATCGAGGCAATTGCCCTGGGCTTGGAAGCACAAGTTGGGCGGTGTGTCACAAGAAAGCGCGTACCCGGAACAGACGCCTTCTTGGCAGGCATCGGACTTGGTGCAAGGGTCATCATCGTCACAGGCGGTACCATCGGCAAAAGCCGGATAATGGCAAACGCCTTCCACGCAATTGCCCTCTTCTTGGTTACAAGGATCGGGCGGATGATTACAAACGATGCCCGCGCAAGGCTCGCCCCGACAGCCGCCGTCCTCGCAGCCATCTTCGCAATTGACGTTCCAGGAGTCATATAGGCACTCACCGTTTTCACAAGTACCCGCAGCCGCATAGACACTCAGGGCATCTTCATTAAGACACTCATTGGCCGGCGGTGTGTCACAGCTCACATCCTCACATAGATCCGCGCAACCCTCGTCGGTTTTGCCATCACAATCATTGTCTATCCCATCCGTGCAAGTCTCGGTATCTTGACACTGATTACACGCATCATCCCGGACACAAGCTCCCTCCCGGCACAACTCACACTCGAGACAATCAGAATCCAGTTCACAAAAGGCCCGATCACTGCCCAAACAAGCCGAAAACAGCCCCGCTATCCACAACAGCGCCCCCAAATGTGAAATAGTATTGAAAGACAAGATCTTACGTACTTCAATCATAATTTCCTCCGCTACTCGTTTCTGTGCACTTTTCAAGTTCCAGGCATCATCTATACAAACGGAAGAATTCGAGAAAATCCCTAATCATAAGGGATTATGATTTTGTTGTGGGGAATTAGTGGCTTAGAAGGTTTTGCGCTGGCGCGGCTAGTTTTCTAAATGACGTTGCATAAACGCAGTCACTTTGAATTCGGCGCCGGTTCCTGAACTCTAGAACCTGAACTCTACGAACCCGGGGACGGTCTCTGGTTATCTGGTTTTACTTGACGCAGATTGTGTAAAACGGCAAATTAAGTGGCCATGACACGATTTGCAAGACCACATGTTAAAAGTCGACTATACCACGTCATTTCTCGGTTTTATAAACTGGAATTACTGCTGGATAAATAACCTTATGCATCGGTTTCGCAACCTAGAAGAAAAACTAAAACCAAACAACCATAGACCGTCCCTAGAAAGGTACTAGAAAGGTAGAAGGGTATAACACACTGATATGATTGAATTGACGCCCCTTTTTTCTATACCTCCTTGAAAAGCCTGGCAAAAGAGTTTCCAGATGCCTGGATGTCTAGATCGAGAAAATACCCAAAAGGAGTTTGGTGGGTTTGGTAACCCGAGTTTTTCAGGCGTTCCTCGGCGTTGTTCAAGAGCCGTCTGGTGGCTTCGGGATCCGCCTTGTCTTCCGCCAGGTGCGCGAAGGAATGCAGGACGACGGAGTTCGTGTCGTTCTTGCGCGCCGCCCATTTCAGGTTCTTTACCAGCTTGGTCTCCACGTGCGACATGTTGTCTTCATCCTTCGGCTCCAGGTGAATAAAGCCCACCAGCGCGTTATTTAGAGTTGCGGATTCCACCTTTTCTTTTGCGCCATCCAGGTTTTTTACGGCCGGTTTATATGAAAACCGCTCGCAATAAATCATCAACAATCGCATGCCAGTCTCCAAAATTATGATTGACATTTTTTAATTAAGACATCATTGAGCAAAAAGCAATGGGTGAATCGCAGCCGCAAGGAAAATATCTGGGGCACGGGAAGGGATAGTCCTTTCAATGCACTTGCCATTCCCAACTACCACCGGCCAAATAGAGATCCACTACCACCGATGCAGTGATCCACTTGGCCGGTGATCTGATAGGCCAGACATATCTCATGGTGGTCCACCTCTGCGGTACAAGGTTTTGCGATCGAAACCAAGTGCCCGGGCGGCACGGGTCCGATTTCCTTCGACTGCCTAGAGTACGTGAAGGATGTATCTTCGTGCAACCGACTCAAGTGAGGCGAGTTGGTCCGGGTCATCGCCACGGCTCGATCAACAGCATTACGGAGTTCGCGTACATTGCCGTGCCAGCGGTAGTCCAGCAGTTTTTCTGCCGCGGCATTCGAGATACGCCTGACCGCCTTGCCGGAATTGGCCGCGCACTGATCGAGGAAGTGGCGGGCAAGATAAAGAATATCGGTTCCGGAATCTTGAACTGACACGCATTCAGCACTTTTCTGAGTGACCGATGAATGCCCCGATGGAGTTTTGAGAACGAAAAGTTTTTTGATTTGACAGAAATGGTAACACGTATTACGTATACGTAATATTTATCTGTCCACCTGTAGCATGATCGGATAACGTTGATACATTAAGGAGATTCAAAGTGTATTCGAACCCACGTCTGGAAATCCAGCAAAAGCGAAAAGAAAGCGATCTACACTGGCTGCTTCAAAAGGCAGGAGAGCTTCACGGTCATTTTTGCCCCTTCGTCGCCCTGGGGGTCAAGGCAGCGGTGATCGCCCTCGATCAACTGGATACCGACACGGAGGGAATTGACGAGGAAATCATTGCGATAGTCGAGGTCAACAACTGCTTCGTCGATGGCGTCCAGATGGTAAGCGGCTGCACACTTGGAAACAATTCTTTGATCTACAAGGATTACGGTAAAAACGCGGTCACCTTGGCCAAACGAAACGGTAATGCCGTCCGCATATCCATCCTGCCAGGCTATCCTGGAAAAATGTCCCAAGCTGTTCCGGGCGCTGCGGAGATGTTCGAGCGATTCATTCAAAGAAGGGAAACGGGCACCTTCGAAGAAATGGAACACTTCAAGGAAGTCTGGGAAGCCTTGTCTTTCAAACAACTGGACGTACATGAGGAAGACCAATTTCACATAGAACGGGTAGCAACGGATCTGCCGCCCCGGGCACCCATTCTGCCATCGGTCATCTGCAGTAGGTGTGGAGAGGCCGTCATGGATTCCCGCGCGCGCCTGCTGGATGGAAAAGTAGTTTGCCTGCCTTGTTCCAAAGACGGTTATTTCATCCTGGAAGGCCGCGGGATGCATGTCGAGAGCAGAGTTGCCGGATGAGAAAACCCAGCCCATGGAGAATTAACCGGGGTTTGGTGTTTATGGCGCTATTCCTTGCCTCAATCTGTATCCCGGCCTGGCCGGCGGCGGCACGTGCCCGGCAAGCAGACAAAAAAACCCTCCAAAAAAACAAAGAATCCAAAGACGACACGAATGAAATCATCATCACCGCCAAAAGGGAATCCGGTGATGTGCAGACGGATATTTCTTCAGACGAGCTGACACGCGAACAATTTTCTAAAACCGCGGATGGGCTTTTTCGTCACCAGGCGGGAGTCGA
>JAUVBB010000073.1 GCA_030591445.1 Deltaproteobacteria bacterium
CAAGCGGTGTCGTGCAGTGGGCCTTTCGAGCCATTGGTTCCGACCGCTATTTAGGTCTAACGAATTTTGCGATCATGCCCAATGCTTCGGCCGGCTTTTTGATCGGTAATTTTGACGATGAGGCTATCTTTGGCCCAGATGAACCTAATGAAACTTTGATAAGCAATATCCGAAACGTAAGTCCCTTTGTCATGAAGTTTGGAATCTAAGTTTTCGCAGCAAAACCTATTTCGTATTGGTTCTGGCTGGGCCTTTTTTTGGGGCCTTTGTCTGACGCAAGCGGTATGCCCGGCCTTGTTCGAGTAAATACTTGACTATAGTCATTGACTATGGTCAAAATAGATGTAGTACGGAGAGAAAATCGGGAGAAGTTTTATGGACCCTGAAATTATTGCAGTTTCTAAATTCAAGGCAACTTGCTTGGATTTACTTAAGAAAGTGAAACAAACTGGGCAATCCATCATTGTGACGCGGAACGGAGAACCCATTGCCTTGGTGTCTCCGCCACCGCCAAGTGCCCGGCCGGACTCTTGGATTGGTAGCTTTCAAAATAGCGGTAGGATCGAGGGCGATATTCTGGCCCCGGCAAGTGATGAAGATGATTGGGAGGCACTGGGGGAATGAATTCATGAAACTGCTGCTTGATACTCATATCTTTCTTTGGAGCTTGCTGGATCCGGCGCGACTTCGGGCTGAGGTAGTGGACCAACTTAAAAATCCGGCTAACGAGTTGTGGTTGTCGCCCATTACGGTCTGGGAAGTCATGATGCTGGCCGAAAAGAAACGAATTGTGCTGGATGACCAGCCGGTTAATTGGGTCCAGCGGGTCTTGCGTCAGATTCCCTTTCATCAGGCGGCGCTGACCCATGAGGTGGCCATCCAAAGCCACGAAGTGTCGCTTCCCCATCGCGATCCGGCCGATCGCTTCCTGGCTGCTACTGCGCGGGTCTATGATTTGACCCTGGTGACCGCTGACAAACACTTGCTGGCCAGTCCGGTCTGTAAGACCTTGCCTAATCGTTGATCTCAACTGTACTTGACTGTGGTGCCGGTTTCATAGAGCATCCGGGCATAAGCGATTAGCCAGTTATGGTTTGGCCAAGGAGAGTACCGCGATGACGGAAAATCAAATTCGGGTTTTGTTGGTGGATGATGAGGAAGAGCTGATTGATTACTTGTCCAAGCGTTTGCTGCGAGAGGGCTTTACCATCAAGGCGGTTCGGTCGGGGCTGGATGCGATCGAGGCGGCGAAGCAAGAGTGCTTTGATGCGGCCATTGTCGATTTGAAAATGCCGGGGATGGATGGGCTGGAGACCATGGTTCAGCTTAAGAAACACCGGCCGTTTTTTCCCTGTATTATGCTGACCGGGCACGGTTCGGTGGACGCGGCGCTGGCCAGTGGGCGTAGTGGGGCCTTTCTTTTTCTGGAGAAGCCGGCGGATCACGAGCAGTTGATCCAAGGAATCCACCAGGCGGCGACCAAGAAGAAAGAGCAGGTCGGGGAAAAGTTTCAGGAAGAAATGGTGACGATTACCACTGCCGGGGGCACGCCCCACGAGATTCTGGCGGCGGTGGAGGCTTTGCGGGAAAAATATCGGCTGGAGTGAGTGCTCGGGCTTGACTTGGTTCGGGTTCGCTGATAGCTAGAGCGAGGTTTTAATGAGGCGTCGTCTAAAGGCAGGACAGTGGTTTTTGGTACCACCGATGAAGGTTCGAATCCTTCCGCCTCAGTTGCAAAAAATAGAGATAACCGGGAGGTTGCCATGAAGTGGGGCAAGTGCTGGCTGTGGATTGTGGTTTTGTCCTTGGCGCTAGGCGCGCAGGCTTATGCGCAAGAAGATGATACCGGCTCGGCCGATGATCCCTGGGAGTTGCCGGAGACCAAAGAGACCGAAAGTACAGAGGAAGAACCAGTGGCCGAGCCAGAGGTGGTTTCGCCTTACGGCTATTCGGCGGCTGAGATCGACCGGCCGCTTTCTTTGCCCCGGATGATGATTGAGGCGCGCGGTCAGCTCAATATCGACATCGTGCCCGGCGACAATTGGGTGTCGCTGCGCAGTGGGGCGGGCATGGGTATCATTAATAACCTGGAGGCCGGGCTGACCTTCCCGCTTTCCGTCTCGCCCGAGCCTGGGGTTGCTGACTTGCAGCTTTATGGTTTGTACGAGTTGGCGCCGATGGCCGGTAAAAAACTCAAAGCGGCCGTTCGGGGCACCATGATTATTCCCCTGACCGACGATGTCTGGTCGCCTTGGTGGGGGGCGGATTTTGCCATGTTGGTCGATGCCCCGCTCAAATATCGGCTCAATGACATGTTCGCCTTGATTGGTTCCAGCGGTCTGGGTTTCATGCTGGGCAAAGGCAATAACGATTACTTCATAATCTTCGCCGACGCCGGTGTCCTGGCCCAACCGACCGAGCTTCTGTCTTTGTCTATGACCCTGGGGGTTAAGGCTTTTATGGGTGACAACTCAGACGCTCTTATCCCCATGGTGATGCGCGGCCAGTATACCTTGCTGGGCGATCTGGATGTCTTTGTCGACGTCGGTTTTCTCGATCTGAGCGAAGGCGCCGACTTTGTCCAATTGATCTTCGGCGCGGCCTACCGGGTAAAATTGTAGAACATCTGCCTTTTAGCAAACCCTAGTTACATGATTTTCTAAAAGCGACACCTCGCAAGTCATCCCGAGACGTTTCGAGACTGTCGATAAATGGAAAACAAGAGAGAAAAACCCCGTCATCCCCGAAAAGTTTCTGTCGGGGACCCAGCCTTTGACTTGATGCCCTAGAAGCAACCCCTGGGTCCCCGATAAAAACGTCTCGGGGATGACGAATTAATTGGGACGATCTATTTAGGAATCATTTCAATAGATTGTCGATAGCCGATTCCATGGTGGGGATGTCGATCCATTCTCGGGATACTTCTATGATGCCGTCCTTGCGGATGAGGGTGCCTAGGTTGGCGGCTGCGGGGAAAGTTGCGCGGAGATTATGAATTTGTTTTCGGCTGCTTGTGAACCCGGGGGGCGGCGAAGGCCAGGCGCTTTTCCATGACTGCGATGGCCTCGGGGTGTTGGTCGATGAGTACGCAATGGCGGCCGATGCGGGCGCCGGCCTGGCCCAGGGTGCCGCTGCCGGCGAAGAAGTCGAGTAGGCGATCGCCGGGGGAGCTGTGTACTTTGACGATGCGGTCGAGGACGCCTAAGGGTTTCTGGGTGGGATAGCCGGTGCGCTCTTTGCCGTTGGTGGCGACGATGGTGTGCCACCAGCAGTCGGTGGGGGTCTTGCCCCGGGCGGCTTTTTCGGCGCCCACCAGGCCGGGGGCCATGTAGGGAATGCGGTCCATCTCCTGGTAATGGAAAGTGTAATGCTTGGGGTCCTTGACGTAGCACAGGATGTTGTCGTGCTTGGTGCTCCAGCGCTTTTTCGAGCGGCCGCCAAAGTCGTAGGCCCAGATGATTTCATTCAGGAAGCTGTCGCGGCCGAAGATCTGGTCGAGCATGACCTTGGCGTAGTGCACTTCACGGTAGTCGAGATGCAAGAAGAAGCAGCCCTGGGGCTGCAGCAGCCGGTGGCTGTGCTCGAGGCGCGGGCGCAAGAAGGCCAGGTAGTCGTCAAATTGGTCGTCGTAGGCGCGGGAACTAAGCCGGGTGGTGCGATAGCTCTGGCCGCCAAAGCCGACCCGATCGCCGTCTTGATCACGCTGGGTGCGAATCTGGGTGTGGCGTTGGGCGTGGCCGGTGTTGAAGGGCGGGTCGATGTAGATAAGGTCGAAAGAGCCGTCGGCCATGCCTTCGAGAATCTCGAGGTTGTCGCCGAAATGGATATCGACACTGCCGGTCTCGGCTGAAGGGCTTGCTGGTTCCAAAGGGGTGCTATCGATAAAGGAAGATGACTTCGATGCGGCGGTTTTTAGCGCGGCCGGCGGCGCGGGAGTTGTCGGCTATCGGGCGGGCTTCGCCGTAACCGGAAGATTTGATCCGGTCGAATTTCAATTTCTTGTCCTGAATCAAGTAATCGAGTACCGATTGGGCCCGGGTTTGGGACAGGGCCAGGTTGTCGGTCTTGCGGCCGCGCGAGTCGGTATAGCCTTCGATTACCAGGGGATAGTCTTTGTACTTTTCGGCCATGGTGGCGATTTTGTCCAACAGATAGGTGCGTTCGGGCAGCACGATGGATTTGCCGGGCGCGAACATGTCGTACATGGTCAGTACCAGGCCGCGCTTTTCGGTTTTCACCAGCATGCCGCCGGCGCCGTTGGCTTCTTTGAACAGGTTTTCGCGTTCGGCCAGCCGCTCGGTCTCTTTGCGTTTCTTGGCGTATTCGGCTTGGGCGGCGGCAGTGGCCAGGTCGATCTTCACAATGGCCATCTTGGCCAGATCGAGGGCATTTTTGTGGCGCTTATCGATCTGGGCTTGCTTGGCCTGGCCCAAGAAGGTCTTGGCGTTGTTGAGATTGGCCGGGTCATATTTCTTGGCGTCTAGCGACTCGGCCATCTGGATTTTCGAGGAGGCTTGGGCCAGCAGTTCGTTCAAGGCTTGCTCTTTTTTCAGCTGCTCGGCCTTGGCTTGCTCGGCGGCCAGGCGGCCGGCGGCGGCTTTTTGCTCGGCCGCGAGTTTAACCCGGGCTTCTTCTTGCGCTTTTTTCAGCTCGGCGGCAATCCGCTTTTTGTCCTTGCGGGATTGCTTCTTCTCCGAATCCAGCTTGGTTTTCAAGGCCAAGATCTGTTCCATGCGCTGCGAGCGCTTCTGGGCATCGGCCAGGCGGGCGTTTTGCTGGGCCTTGCCCTTTTTGGCGGCGGCGGTCAATTGCTCGGCGCGGCCCCGGCGATCGTCGGCCGACAGGTGGCGGGCGCGTTCGAGCGCGGTCGAAAATTTGATGGCGGCCATGGTGGCGTAGCGAATGCAGTCATCTTCGTCGCCGTCATTATAAGCCCCCTCGGCCAGGCCGTAATAGCGCTGGCTGAGCTTATAGATCTGGGGGGCGGCCTTGGCGGCCAGTTGGGTTTCGGTTTTATTGGCCACTTGCTGGTCGGCCTTGAGCAGGGCGTTGGGACGGATACCTGGGCCACAGGCAAGGATGGAGGTTGCGGCCAGTAGGCAGACGATGGCAATCAGAGTTCGTTTCATGGTGGGTCCCCTTCCTAGGCTACAGGCCCTGGGCCTCGAGTTGTTTCATGTGCGCTTCGGCCTGGTCGGCCGCCTGCTTGGCTTTTTGAGCTTGCTCTTGCGAAGAGGATGCCAGGGCTTCGGCCTCGTCGGCGGCATCTTCGGCCGCCATGCGGTTGACCTTGGCCCGGATGTACTCGGCCTGGGCCTCGATCTTCTTGAGAACGGGCTCGATGTCGGTCAGCCGCTCGCTGGCCAGGTAAGCCTGGGACTGGCCCAGCCAGGTACGAATCATCTCGATCTCCGAGGTGGCCCCGTCGGAGACATCGGCCTCTTTGAGGTCGGCAATCACTTTGCTCCAGTGATCGAACTTTTCCTGGAAATATTTGGCGTTTTTGTCGGCGGCGGTGGCGGTGCCCACCAGCATGACCAAGACCCACAGGCCGCATAGGAATGAGCTTCGAATGGCCCTACCACGTTTCATGGTGCCCTCCTTCAGGCGGGTTTGTATATTTGAATAACTGGGGGGGAAAATACCATCTTGGCGCCTGCGCTGTCAAACCCGGTAAAAACCCTGCCCGCAACCGTAGTTTCGGGCTTTTTGGTGCATTTTCGACTTGACAGTGGGGCTTGACTACGCGAACGTTCGTTCGGATTTCTAGAATGGAGAAAAGGAGCTAGCCCATGCAATTTGAAAACGCTTACATTCCCTATGGATGCTACTGGTCCACGCCCTTTAGTAAATGGCAGGGCAGTTTTGCAAATTTAGAGCCCATCCCCTTCGCGGCGCAGGTCGCCGTCCGAGCCATGAAAGAACGGAACCTGGACCCGGCTATCTTCGATGGTAGTTGCCTGGGCTGGACCATTCCGTCCAAGCACTCTTTTTATGGTGGTCCCTGGGCAGCTGCTCTGATGGGTCTGGACCGAGTGCCGGCGCCCATTCTTTCGCAGGCTTGTGCCACCGGCGTGCGCTGCATTACCTATTCCGCCCAAGAGATCGAGACCGAGTGCGGCTCGACCTATCTGGCCGTGACCGCCGATAAATGCTCCAATGGTCCCCACATTCTCTACCCGCAGCCCAACGGCCAGGGTGGCACCGGTTCCGCCGAGAACTGGGTACTGGACAACTTCGGTTTCGACCCCTACGGCCGCAAGCCCATGTATATCACGGGCGAGAACGTGGCCAAAAAGGCCGACATCAGCCGCGAGGCCCAAGAAGAAGTGGCGCTCATGCGTTACGAGCAGTACCAAAACGCCTTGAAAGACGATCGTGCTTTCCAGAAGCGTTATATGGTCCCGGTCGACATCACCAATAAAAAAGGCAAGGTCTTGGCCACGGTCGAGACCGATGAAGGCGTCTTTGCCAGCACCAAAGAGGGCCTGGCCCGACTCCGGCCTCTGGTCGAAGGCGGCACCCTGACCTTCGGTACCCAGACCTTCCCGGCCGATGGCAATGCCGGCATGGTGATTACCACCAAGGAAAAGGCGAAAGAGCTTAGCCGTGATAAGAACGTCGAGATCAAGATCGTGGCCCAGGCCCAGGCGCGGGTAGAAAAAGCCCATATGCCGGCAGCCAATGCCCCGGCGGTGCGCAAGGTGCTCGAGCGGGCCAATATCGGCGTCAAAGACATCAAGGCCATGACCAGCCACACTCCCTTCGCCATCAACGACGTGCATTTGTCCCGCGAGTTGGGTTTTGATCTCAAAGAGATGAACCGCTACGGTTGCTCGCTGGTCTGGGGCCATCCTCAAGGCCCGACCGGCATGCGCGGCGTGATTGAATTGATCGAAGAATTGTCCATCCTCGGTGGTGGTTACGGCTTGTTTACCGGCTGTGCGGCCGGCGACTCGGCGGCCTCCCTGGTGCTCAAAGTAACGGTAGCGTAGCGGCTAAGCGCAAACAGGAGAACAACATGGATTTGAAATTAAAAGGCAAAGTAGCTCTGGTCACCGGCGGCAGCCGGGGCATCGGCGCTTCGATATCCCTGGAACTTGGTCGGCAAGGCGCCCACGTGGCCCTGACCTGCTCCTCGCGAGTGGATGCGGCCAACGAGATTGCCGAGCAAATTCGCGCCATGGGCTCCAAGGCCATGGTGATACAGGCCGACGTGGCCGATTTCGACGAGACTGAAAAAGTCATCGCCCGGGTGCAAGAAGAACTTGGTGGTTTGCACGTGCTGGTCTGCAATGCCGGCGTGACCTGGGACGGCGTTATCTGGAAGATGTCCGAAAAGCAGTTCGACACCGTGATCAACACCAACCTTAAGGGCTATTTCAATTACAACCGGGCTGCGGCCCTGGTGTTCAAGAATCAGAAATACGGCAAGATCGTCAACTTGTCGTCCATCAACGGCCTGCGCGGCAAGTTCGCCCAATCCAACTACTCGGCTTCCAAGGGTGGCATCATCGCCATGTCCAAGGCTCTGGCCAAGGAGTTGGGCAAGTTCAATGTTAACGTAAATGTTGTTGCCCCCGGCATGGTGCTGACCGAGATGGCCAAGAAAATCCCCGAAGAGTTTCTCAACATCGCCATCAACGAAACCGTGCTGGGTCGCGTGGCCGATCCGGAAGACGTCGCCGATGTGGTGGCTTATTTCTCCTCCGATCGCTCGCGCCGTGTGACGGGAGAAGTGATCAAGGTCGACGGCGGCCAATACATTTAGGCGCTGACTGGCCTTTGGTGGTAAGAAAGGATTGGCAATGAAACGAGTAGGAATCATAGGAATCGGGCACGGCAAATTCGGCCGACGCACCGACGCTTCGGTCCAAGAGCTGGCCTTCGAGGCCTTCCGCGAAGCCCTGGCCGACGCTAAGATCGCCCGCGAAGATATCGACGCCTCGGTCATCGGGTCGGTTCCCGAATATCACAAGCAGCGCTCGCTTTCGGGCGTGGTCCAAGAGTATCTGGGTCTCAATCCCATCCCCACCTGGCTGACCGAAGACGCTTGCGCCTCGGGTTCGGCGGCGATACGCACCGCCTGGATGGCCATTCAATCGGGGCTGCACGACATCGTGGCCGTGATTGGTTGCCAGAAGATGTCCGAGCTCAAAACGCCCGAGATTCTGGCCCTGATGGGTCGGGTAGGCGAGGTGCAGTGGGAGTCGATCTTTGGCACCACTTTCCCCGGTTACTACGCCATGTTGGCCCGTGCCCACATGCACGAGTACGGCACCACCAAAGAGCAACTGGCTTCGGTGGCGGTCAAGAACCATCACTATGGCGCCATGAACAAGCACGCCATGTTCCAAAAAGAAATCACCATCGACAAGGCGCTCAAATCGGCGCCGGTGGCCTCTCCTTTCCAGATTTTCGATTGCTGCGCCAATGCCGACGGCGCCGCGGTGGTGATCATGGCCTCCGAAGAAAAGGCCAAAGAGATCTCCGAACGGGTGGTCTGGCTAGACGGTTTGGGCTCTGCCACCACCACCATGTCGGTGCTGCGGCGGCCTACCCTTACCAGCTTGCCTTCGGCGGTCGATGCTTCCCGCCAGGCTTACAAGATGGCCGGGGTTAGCGCCGACGACATCAAAGTTGCCGACGTCCATGACTGCTTCACCATCGCTGAAATTCTGGCCTACGAAGACCTCGGCTTCTGCGAGCGCGGTAAGGGCGGCAAGTTCATCGATGATCGCGAGAGCTACATTGGCGGCAAGCACCCGGTCAATGTCGATGGCGGCTTGAAGTCCAAGGGCCATCCCATTGGCACCACCGGAGTGTCGATGACCACCGAAATCGTCAAGCAACTGCGCGGCGATGCCGGCGAACGTCAGGTGGCCGATGCCAATATCGGTCTGACCCATAACGTGGGCGGTAACGGTCAGTATTGTTTCGTTCACATTTACAATAGGGAGTAGCGCCGTGTTTGAATGGTTCGGAAAAGTCAATTTTACGCCGCATACCAAGGTATCCAAGTTCGCCGAGCACCTCCGCGACGGCCGCTTGATGGGTTCGAAGTGTTCCAAGTGCGGGCACTTAGATTTCCCGCCGCGGGCCGATTGTGCCAAGTGCATGCATGGCGAATTCGAATATGTCGAGTGGAGCGGCGCAGGCAAACTTATCACCTATACCCGCATTGATGCCGCCCCCATCGGTTTTCAGGATCTCGATCCCTACACCGTGGGCGTGGTCGACTTGAAAGAAGGCGGCCGGCTGGTGGCTTGGATTGGCGAGTCCATTCCAGAGAGCGCCATCGAAATCGGTATGGACCTGCAAGTGGTACCACGGGTCTTCGACGAGCTGCCCAACATCAAGCTCTATTACACCCTCGAAGTGCCGGGCACCACTTGGATTAAGGCCGGCGAGGTCGGGTAGCCATCTAACCGGGAGGAAGTCATGAGCGAAAACGGTACCGTCAAATTGACAGTGGAAGAGGACGTAGCCTTTATCACCTTGGATGCGCCCCCTCTGAATATCTTTAGTGCCGAGATGATGGACGGGGTCAACCAGGCCCTGGGTCAGGTAACGGCCGATAAAAGCCTCAAGGCCCTGGTGTTTCGGGCCAACGGCAAGGCTTTTTCCGCCGGGGCCGATGTGGGCGAGCATCATCCCGATAAGGCCACCGGCATGATCGCGGCTTTCTCCCGCATGTTTACTCTGCTGGGCGAGTTGGAGTTGCCGGTAGTCATGGCGGTCGACGGCGCGGCCTTAGGGGCCGGCTTCGAGTTGGTGATGATGGCCGATGTTTTGTTGGCCACCGAGCGGGCCAGCTTCGGCCAGCCCGAGATTCGCCTGGGCTTTTTCGCGCCCTTCGGCGTGGCCTATCTGCCCAAGTTGGTGGGCCAGGCCCGGGCCATGGAAATCACCTGTTCGGGTCGCAGCTATTCGTCCGAGCAGATGGCTGAGTACGGCCTGGTCTCCCGGGTAGTGAGCTCCGATGAACTCGACAGCGTGCTGCAGGCATTGCTGCGCGACTTCCGCAAGGCCAGCCCCCTGGTCATGCGCATGAACGTGCGTACCCTCAAGCGCTTGCGCGGCGAGTCCTTCGAAGCCGCCCATCAAGAAGCCGAGAAAGTTTTCTTGGAAGAGTTGATGGCTACCGACGATGTCCAAGAAGGCATTACCTCCTTCTACGAAAAACGCCGGCCGGCCTGGAAGAACAGCTAGGGAAATGAGTCCCGAGAAGAAATTTGCTTGTTCTGTCATCAAAAAAACGAGTCATCCCCGAAACGTTTCGAGACTGTCGATAAATGGAAATACAGAAAAAAATAAGTAGTCATCCCCGAGTCGTTTCTGTCGGGGATCTCGTGAATAACCTAGCGATACAGGATGTTAGAGGAACCTGGGTCCCCTGCAGAAACTTTCAGGGGATGACGATGTTAGGTTTCTTTTCAGTTG
Source organism: Deltaproteobacteria bacterium (assembly GCA_030591445.1). Classification (GTDB taxonomy): domain Bacteria; phylum Myxococcota; class B64-G9; order B64-G9; family B64-G9; genus JAUVBB01. Next base: position 10,444 of record JAUVBB010000073.1, read on the forward strand.
GGAATCAGAAGATTAAGGGGTTTATATGAAGATCATCGTGGTAGGTGCCGGCGCCCTGGGTGGCCTGGTGGGAGCCAAGCTGACCCAGGCCGGTGAAGACGTCACTTTCCTGGAAATCAACCAGGAGCGGGCCGAGCTGCTCAACCGCGAGGGTCTGCGCTACACCCAAGAAGACCAGCCCGAGGCTCTGGTGCCCATCCGGGTGCTGAGTTCAATCGAGGGGCTGGAGCCGGCCGATTTGATCTTCGTCTCGGTCAAGAGTTACCAGACCGAGCCAGCGGTGCGTGGGATACTGCCGGTGGTGGGTCCGAACACGCGTATGCTCGCGATGCAAAACGGCATTGGCAATACCGATGTCATGGCCGAAATCATCGGCGCCGAGAAGGTCTTGAGCGGTATTACCTATCATTCCATTCAGCACACCGGCGACAACAGCTTGCATCTTCGCCCGGGCATCAAGCCCATCCAGATTGCCCGCTTTGCCGGTGAGCCCGGGGATGTGATTGCCAAAATCAGTGAAATATTTGGCGCCGCCGGTCTCAAGACCGACGTAGTGGAACACATCGATCATGTCATTTGGCAGAAGCTGTTGCACAACGCGGTAGTCAATCCGGTCTCGGCCCTGACCGGGCTTAGCTGTGACCAACTGCTGGCCGACGAAGACATGCAGATGTTGATGCGCGAGCTGTGTACCGAGATCGTGGCCGTGATGCGAGCCCGGGGCATACCCATCATCGACGAAGAAGATCCCTACCGGCCGGTAACCAAATCGCAAAAGGCCTTAGGACCCAACAAACCTTCCATGTGGCAGGATTTGTCCCGGGGTTTGCGTACCGAAATCGACGCTCTCAACGGCGCCATTGTGGATGAAGCCGGGCGCCACGGCCTGAGCGCCCCGTGTAATTTTACCATTGTTCGACTGATTCACGCGGCCGAGCGGAACCAACTCTAAAGGAGAAGAGAAATGAGCACGACCATCTCCGGTTGGATGATGACCGAAGTCAAGAAACCCATGCAAGAGCAGTCCTACCAGATCGACGCGCCGGCCGCCGGCGAGGCCCTGGTGCAAGTGGCCGGCTGTGGGGTTTGTCACACCGATATATCCTTTGCCTATATGGGCATCCAGACCCGCAAAGAGCTGCCCTTGATCTTGGGCCACGAAATCAGTGGCACCGTGGTTGATCTGGGCGAGGGCGTCGACCCTTCGCTCAAGGGCAAAGCGGTGCTGATACCCGCGGTGCTGCCCTGCGGCGAGTGCGAGCTGTGTCGCGCCGGCCACCGGCGTATTTGCCGCAACCAGATCATGCCCGGCAACGATCGTCACGGCGGTTTTGCCAGTCACGTGGCCGTGCCCGCCCGTTACCTGTGCCGGATCAAAGACGAGATCCTGGCCGATCACGAACTGTGGCAGTTGTCGGTAGTAGCCGATGCGGTCACCACCCCCTTCCAGGCCGCCAAATTGGCCGAGCTGGAAAAAGACGAGCTGGCCATCTGCATCGGCGCCGGTGGTATCGGCATCCACGGTGTGCAAGTGGCGGCCGGCTGTGGCGCCAAAGTCATCGCCTTAGACGTCGACGACAACAAACTCGAAATGGCCAAAGCCGCCGGCGCTCACACCGTGATCAATGTCGGTGGTCTGTCCAGCCGGGAAGTCAAAGCCAAAGTCAAAGAAGCCGCCAAGGAAATGAGCGCGCCCAAGTTCCGCTGGAAGATCTTCGAGACCTCCGGCACCAAGCCCGGCCAAGAGACCGCCTACAGCCTGCTCAACTTCGGCGCCACCATGCTGGTAGTGGGCTTTACCATGGACAAAGTCGAAGTTCGTCTCAGCAACCTGATGGCCTTCGACGCCCGCCTCATCGGTACCTGGGGCTGCGATCCCACCCTGTACCCCGAAGTCCTCGACTGGCTGGCCACCGGCCGCATCAAGATCAAGCCCTATGCCGAAAAACACCCCCTGGCCGACATCAACAAGGTCATGGACGCCGCCCACGAGGGCAAACTCTCCAAACGCGCTGTTCTGATTCCTTAATATTTTACAAAATGTGACTCCCGTCACTTACCCCGGTCGGCAAAGGCCGTATCTTGTTCTTCTCTTACACTATTTATTAAAAGGTGAACCACATGAAAATCAAAACCAACATCAAAGCCGGACCCCGCCGCCGCCCCCACGACCATATTGGTAACTTTAATTCCTAGACCGATTAAATACGACCCCCTTTTCACTACCTAAACAGTCTGGCGCGTGCAACGAAGATCGTAGAATATTGACCCACATCGGGCCAACTGAGTCACGTTTCCGTAGGGGCGCGTCGCGCGCGCCCGGTCGGCGTTGGTCAAACCCCACCCAGATGCATTGGATACCAATAACAGCCCTGGCCATTTGAATCACGTTTTCGAAACAGGCGCGGGGATCCCATGTGGGATGGTTGGCCTTGGCTGATCGGGCGCGCGCGACGCGCCCCTACGGAATTGTGACCCGGGACATTCCTGTTTGGGTGAAAATGTCGCACGACCTTCGCTGCACGGACCCTAAACTGATTAGCACGCTTGGCAGAACCGTCATTTTGTGCGATCACAAGGGCATGATCATTAATCTAGAGTGCATTCCTTGTTTTCTTCGCCAAAGTCTGGAAGCGGCTCGTTTTGCCAGCAGTGATGTGGGTGTTCACGAGCAGGTGCTGCGCCATGTTTTGCGCTGGGTGGCCGAGATGGATTTGAGCCAGACGCCGCCGGTGGTGGCGCAGGCGATTCATCGCCGGTTGCGGGAGTTGACCGGGGTGGCCGATCCCTACCGGGTGCCCAAGAACAAATTCAATCGCTTGGCCGCCGAGATCTTGCCGGACCTGGCCCAAAAAGTGAAAACCGCGCCCCAGCCCTTGCTGGCGGCGGCGCGCATGGCCATTGCGGCCAATATGATCGATATGGGAGCGGCGGCGGGTCTAAGTGAAGCCGATGTGCGCGCGGCCTTGCTGAGCGCATTTTCCGAATCCTTGGTTGGCGATGAGCGGGAGTTTGAAAAAGCGGTGGCCGCGGCCCGGGACATTTTGTATTTGGCCGATAACGCGGGCGAGATTGTGGTCGATCGTTTGCTGATTGAAGAACTGGGGCCAACGCGGGTGACGCTGGCGGTTCGCGGCCAGGCGGTGCTCAATGATGCCACCCGGATAGATGCCCGGGAAATCAAAATCGATGAATTGGTCGAAGTGATCGACAATGGTTCGGATGCCCCGGGCACCATTCTTGACGATTGCAGCCTGTCGTTTCGCAAACGCTTTGATGAGGCCGATCTGATTATCGCCAAGGGACAGGGGAACTTCGAAACGCTCAGTGATGTGGCCGGCAATATTTTCTTTTTGTTCAAAGTGAAGTGCCCGGTGATTGCCTCTCATGTTGGCTTGGCCACCGGCTCTCACGTGTTGCTAAAATCAAGGGGACAAAAATGACGCTGATCGATAGCCCGGTTAAAATGACCATCATGGTCGATAACGAGGCGCCGGCCGGGCTTAGTGTCGAGCATGGTTTTTCGCTTTGGCTGGAGATCGGCGAGCAGCGAATTGTTTTCGATACTGGTCAGGGCTTGGCCTTGCCCGAAAACCTTCGACCGCTGGGCATCGAACTCGATAAGGCGGATATTCTGGTATTGAGTCATGGGCATTTCGATCATACTGGTGCCATTCCCCTGGTTCTCGACGCCGCGCCCGCGGTGGAAGTCTACGGTCATCCCGCGCTGACCCAGCCGCGTTACTCCGTTCGCGGCGCCGCCGCCAAATCGATCCAGATGCCGGCCGCGGCCCAGGCCGCCTTGGCCAAACTTCCGGCCGTAAGGCTTCATTGGGTGGAGCAGCCGGTCATGCTTATGCCCGGGCTAGGTCTGACCGGATTTATCCCCCGCTTGACCGATTACGAAGATACCGGCGGGCCCTTCTTTCTCGACCCGGCCGGGACCAAGCCCGATTTACTCGCGGATGATATGGCCCTTTGGATTGCGACCCCCAAGGGCTTGGTGATTTGCTTGGGTTGTGCCCATGCCGGTCTGATCAACACCCTGCACTACGTTCGTAAGCTAAGTGGCATCAACAAGATTCACGCGATCATTGGCGGCTTTCACCTGCTGAGCGCCAGCGAGGCCCGCTTGGCCCAAACCATGACCGCCTTGCGCGACTTGGCACCCGACCGGGTGATTCCCTGCCACTGTACTGGCAAAAAAGCGGTCCGGGAGATGAAGGCTGTGCTGGGCGATAAAGTATGGCCGGGCGAAGCCGGATTGACTTTCTAAAAGAACCGAAAAATCCGCCGGTCGTTTTTCAGGATTTGGATTTCTACGCTGCCGCTGCCGCCCGCGTTTTCTGCAGGCTCGACTTGAATGGAGTGCGTGCCTTCTTGGCTGGGGGTGAAAGCCAGCGAGCGGGATTTTTTGGCATTTTGGTCTTGGCCGCTGTCGATTTCGGCGTCGTCGGGGCCGTAGATGGTGTAGTTGAGTTGGCTTTTTTCTTGGGTATAGAGTTCGACAACATAGCGGCCGGCGTCTAGCTCGGGTTGAAAAGTAAGTGCGCCCGGCGAGTCGAGCAATTCGCGCCGGACTGATTCTCCGCGCAAGAGCAAGAAGTTGATAAGAGAGAAGATAAGCACGACTCCCACCACCAGGGCCGTGGTCAAGAGGCTTACTTTTCCTGCCCTTTGTTCGATTATTTTCATTTTGATTTACCCGATCCTTTCTGATCCAGCTGGGCCTGCTTCCAGCGCATGGCCATGCGGATGCGGCTTTGGCCGCTGGGGTGATCGTAAAAGAGAAACTCTTCCACGGGGCTGGGGTCTAATTTTCGGTACTCGGCCAGTTTCAAAACCACTTCGGCAAAGCCATCTGCTTGCCGGGCGGTGTCGAGGCTGAAGACGTCGGCTTGAACTTCGATGGCGCGGATCAAGTTGTTGCTCACTGGCTGGATGACAAAACTGTAGACCGCGATCAAGGCCACCAGCAGGGGCAAGCCGGCCACATCGCCCAGGTCACGCAGACCCCAACGCGGCCCAAATTTGGGCAGCAGGTAGGCAAATCCCCAGTGGACAAAGGCCAGACCGGCGGCTGCCAGCACGGCCAAAAAGCCCATGATCAGGTAGATATGGTGGAGCAGGTAGTGGCCCATCTCGTGGGCCATGACCGCCAGTACTTCTTGGTCCGAGCAGCGCTCGAGGAGGTTGTCGTTGAGGGCAATGCGCATGGTGCCCAAAAAGCCGGACACGTTGGCGCTGATGCGCCCGCTTTGCCGGGAGGCGTCGAACTGGAATACATTGTCGGCGGCAATGCCCTCGGCCTGGGCCATGGCCAGGATCCGATCCTTGAGCGCGCTCGGTTCCATGGCTTGATAGGTGTTGAAAATGGGCTCGAGAAAAACGGGCGAGATAAACAGCACCAAGGCGAAAAAGAGCGCCACTATCCCCGCGCCCCATAACCACCAGCGCCGCGGCGCCCGCCGAATCACCGCGTAGAGAGCCAGAACCAAGCCCGTCATCATGAGGGTGCCAACCATCAATTGGGTCAACTGTTCGCCGAACCACTCGCCGAAGTTCTGATTGGCCAGGCCATACTGGTGCTCGCGAATAAAATCCACGTATACGGTCAGCGGGAAACTCAGCAGCGCGATCAACAGCCCATAAATGATGGCATAGAAGGCGGTCTGCAACCAGCGCCGCCGGCTCCAGCCTTCGACCCGATCGCGGATTTTGGCCGACCAGCCGCCAAACAAGAGCAAGGCCGCCAAGGCCAAGGTCCAGATAAATTGCAGCAAAGCGATCCCATAGCCACCGTTCCAGTAGGCCTCGGAACGCGCCCGATCCTCGGTGGAGAGCCGTGCCAAATAGGCCTGGGTAGCCGCCTCCGGATCTTGGTTTTGCGCCTGAGCCTGGGCTGGGGCATCGCGCGCCGGCTGGTGCTGCTCATCTTGCCCCCAGGCTGGTCCACTTAGACCGGCCAAGAGCAGGAGGGTCAGAAAAACACGGATCTGCATCTGCCTAGCTCCGTTTCTGCTGGGCCAAAAAAGCAATCAAGCGGGCTTCATTGTCGGTCGGGAAGTGTTCGAAGTCGACGCCGGCGGTGTATTCTCCGGTGTTCTCGTTGGGGCTCAGATCGACCCGGGCGATTCGGCCCGAGACCACAATGGTTTTCTGCTTGGTGGCCAGGGTTAATTCGAGGTTTACCTGGGCGCCCATCGGAATCATCTGGGGCGTGGTCAGCAGAATGCCGCTGCGGGAGAAATTGATCGATTGGGCCCTAAATACGCGGCCGCCATAGCGGAGTTTGACCGGCCGGGAAAGCGGGTAGCGGGCGAAAACCCGGTCGTGTTGAGCGCCGGTCATCAGGGTGTGCAGGCTGGTAGCCAGGGTGGCCGGGGGTTCCTCGCGCAGGTGCAGGGCGCTGCAAGGGCCGGGCTCGAACTCTTGGGCTTGGCGCGAATTGGCCAGATACAGCACGGGCAGCATTTCGATACCCGGAAGGTTTCTGACTTGTTGGACGAAAGCCGCGATCAGTTCCGCGCCCATAAGCAAGTCCACCATCAGCACATGAAAACTGGTGCGATAGGCGCGTTCGATAGCTTGGGCGAAAGATTGGCAGCATTCGAGCTCGATGCCCTGGGCGCTGAGTCCAGCCGGTAGTTGGTCGTGAAAATTGCGGTCTTCGCTAAGCAACAAAACCTTCTTGCCCACTGGTCGCTCGATTTGCTTGTTGTTTGCCGCCCTAAGCGCGGCGCGGCCAAGATGCGCCATGCGTAGGGCATTGAGAACGTGATCCTTGTCAAATGGCTGATAGACAATGTCGACGGCAGAGATGGCCTGGGCGTGGCGAATGCAGCGCTGGTCCAGATCTTCGCAGATGGCGACCAGCGGAGGCACTTGCTCTAGCGGGCCGAGGCCGGCCAAAATTTTCTCGGGGGCAAAGCCCGGTGCGCAAACGTCGACCAGAATGGCCCGGGGCGGCGGGTTTTCCGTCAAGGCGGAGCTAAGCCCGGCCACCGAGCCATGGCAATCAACCTGATAACCGTTGCGGGAAAGCAGATAGGAAAAAGACTGGCCAATGCGCGCATTGGAGCTGAGTACCATCGCCCGGCGCGCCGTTTGTTGTTCTTGGCGGGGGGCGGCAAAGGTATGACAGGTTTGGACTTCGCGCACCATCTCGCCCATGAAGAAGCGGCGCATCATGGCCGCCAGGGCCAGGCCAAAACCCTCGGTCTGGCCCAAAAAAGGCAGCAACTCGGCGCGCATCTCGCCCGCGGAGGCAAAGCGCCGCGCGGCTTTGCGCTCGGTGGCCCGCAAGATAATTTTTTCGATGGCCGGCGGAATGCGGGGATTGATCTTGCAGGGTTTGGGTACTTTGGCCTTGGTGTTGAGTTTGATGGCCTTGGCCTGGTTATCGGCGGCAAACAGGCGCCGGCCGCAGAGCATCTCGAAGAGCATCACGCCCACGGCAAAGACATCACCACGCACGTCTAAGATCTCACCGCGCAGATGCTCGGGCGCGATATAGCCGACCTTGCCGGCCACTTCGCCGGGCTTGCCGACCGTGGATTGGGCGATCAGGGCCACTCCGAAATCGCCTAGTTTGACTTGGCCATGGAAGGAAATGAAAACATTGGCCGGATTGATATCCCGGTGCACCAGATGCAAGGGCCGACCCTCGCCATCGCAAAGATTGTGGGCGTATTGCAGGGCACTGAGTACTTCACAAAGAATGTGCAGGCAGACCGGCAGCGGGAGAGGCACTTCATCGATCTGGGCGCGCGCTATCAAGTCGTAGAGGTTGGCCCCCGCCAGATACTCCATGACGATAAAAGACCGACCATCCTGGGCGCCGGCCTCAAAGGTTTCGATAATGTTGTCGTGCTTGATCAGCGACAGGACATAGGCCTCGTGCTTGAAAAAAGCAGTAATGGCCGGATGATTGGCCAGCGACTCGTGCAAGACCTTGACTGCAAAAGCCTTCTCGGCATAACCCGGATGGACGTGATGGGCCCGCAGCACCCGCGCCACCCCACCTTCGCCGATAAGTTCGCCCAGTTGGTAGGTGCCAAAGAAACGTCCGGCCAGGCTATCACGCCCCTTCGGGCTTGCCCCTGCGTTCCCTTCGCCTAGCTCCGGGATGTCGATTTCACTGTCGTCGAGCAGATCCATGGCATCTCGATTTTCTGGGGCCCGTAAGTTCTCCGATGGTTAAATGCTAACCCGAAACCGCCCTTGATTCAATCAAGGATTGACCTGAAAAGCAGTTCGTTATATTTGCTGGTTGTGATTTGGCGCTCTCTATATTTGATCTTGCTAATGCTTTCAGTAGCTTGCTCACCGACCCAACGCCCAGCCCTGGAGGGCGATGGCGATCCGATCGATGCCGATGGCGGAGAGGACGCCGACGCCGCCGTTTTTGACGATGGGGATGCGGGTTCCGAGCAAGGGGCAGATAACACTCTCCCCGACGGTGACGACGCGGCCGCGGGCGACGCGGATGCCGGCACCAACGATGACGATTGTCCCCCCGGTGGCTGTAGCCCCGAGCCGTTTAGCTTTGCCGTCGCGGCGGACATGCGCAACTACGCTGGCCGTGGTGATTGCGTGGTCGAGTTTGTGGTCGAGGTGACTTCCCCCCTGCCCCAACAGTACGTCTGGCTAACCGGCACTTTCACCGGCTGGGGCACATCCCTCGATCAGGGCGCGATCGCGTTGACTCGCCAAGACGAGATTTGGACCACCGAAGTCAGCTTTGATGCCAGTGCCGACATTGAATACAAGTACCTGATGAAATGGCCCGATACCGATCAGCAGTGGTGTACCGCAGACTTCGATTGTAGCTCCGGCTCGGGCAATGATGGCCGTTGGATTGACTGCGCGACCATCGAGTACGACACGCCGGCTTACTTTCGGGGCGCCTGCGAGGCCATGGCCCGCCACGGGGAACTGTCGTTTTTACTGAGCCCCGGTGATCTCGATCCCCCCGCCCGCGTTCATTGGACCATCCAACAGTACCTGGGGCAGCTATTGCCCTGGTACCCGGTGGTGGGCAACCATGAGATCGAGCATGAGTCGCACATGAGCTGGCTACGCGGACACAATCCCGGCGGCGACAGCTTGCCGGGGATCGTCAACACCGGGCCGGCCCTAAGCGTCGAGACCACCTACTCCTTCGACCAGGGCGATGCTCACATCGTAATCCTGAACCAGTACTTCGATGGCAGCAGTGATACCGGCACCGACGGAGATGTGGACGATGCTTTGTATGACTGGCTGGACGCCGATCTGGCGGCGACCGAAAAACCCTACATCTTCGTCAGCGGCCATGAACCCGCCTTTCCCCAGGCCGATGCCGACTGGGGCCGCGAGCGGCACATGGACGACTGCTTGAACGCCCACCCGGCCAATCGCGATCGATTCTGGAGCCTGCTAAAAGAGCATCAGGTACTGGCCTACCTCTGCGGCCACACCCACAACTACAGCGCGGTAGAAATAGATGGCGTCTGGCAAATAGACGTCGGCCACGCCCGCGGCGCCGGCGACCCCGACGCCCCCAGCACCTATCTGCTCATCCACGTCGGCGCCACCGGTGTCGACCTAGAAGTCTTCCGCGACACCCACCTCGGTAGCTACGCCTACACCGACATCGTCCATCGCCATAAACTCACCGGCCCGTAATCTGCGACCATCCCGCATAACCCGGGTCACAATTCCGTAGGGGCGCGTCGCGCGCGCCCGATCGGCCAATGCCTAACCCCCACATAGGTCCCCCGCGCCCGTTTTGAATTGTGATTCAAGGGGTCCGGTGTGTTCTATGGGCGATGGACACCTGCGTTTGTGGTTGGCATATTCCGCACGGGCGCGCGCGACGCGCCCCTGATATGGAACGATCTGTCAACTGGTTTATAACTCAGGGCATAGCAGACAGCCTTTCTGCCGGACAAGAACAGACAAGGAAGCAGTCAGGAGTACATAAAC